>NZ_QNRX01000002.1:0-257561 GCF_003317055.1 Alkalibaculum bacchi | reverse complement strand
CATAATTCAATATTATGAAAAGAATTCCCCCGTAACATATCCCTACGAATATGTTGCTCAAGGTTTAGAATTAGAAAAATTTGTAGATATCGTTATATTAGAAGCAAAGGCTGAAGGTGTCAGGGCAGATATAGCCTTTGCACAAATCATATTAGAGACAAATTGGTTTACATTTAGTCAACAAGCAGATATAACCAAAAATAACTTTGGAGGGCTCAAGGATGAGAATGGAAACTATTTATCTTTTCAATCCATAGAAGAAGGAATAAGAGCGAATATTCAGCTTTTAAAGGGAGATGCAAGTACTGAATCATTAAATCAAGAAAAAATTAAACAGCATCTAGAACAAATGGTAAATACACAGATTGGAGTAGCAACGGAGGAACAATTAGAGAAAAATGATTCCTTAGAGGAATCTAATGCTACAAGTTTACTTAATACAGAAATAATTAAAATGGAAGATAATCCATCTCCAGAAGCTATAAAACAGATCGAAGATGTAAGTACTCAAAAGCAAATATCACAAAATATACCGACCAATGTTGCAGAGCAAAATATAACAATGAATAGTGTGTCCCAGGTAATTGAAGCTCAACCAGCAGAAGTAAAAACATTAACTATAGATGGAACAGGGTATGCCGGAGTGAGTCATAGGATAAGATCTTATGGAACAAGTGAAAATGGAGTTTTGTATCAATTTTGGGTAAAAGATTTAAGTGAGAACAAATGGATGATGATTCAAGACTATAACAAAAGCAGTGCTCAATGGATACCTACCAAGCCAGGGAAATACTTATATGGCGTACATATCAAGGATGAAATGAGTAGTGAAAGATTAGATGCACATTCATATAAGGAGATAATAATTAAGGAGATACCAGCAGAAGTAAAAACCTTAAGCATAGAAGGACCTGAGTATGTAGGCGGGAGTCACAGAATAAGGTCATATGGAACAACTACTAATGGAGTAGTATATCAGTTTTGGATAAAAGATTTAAGTGAGAACAAATGGAGTATGATTCAAGACTACAGTAAAAGTAGTGCTGTGTGGACACCAACAAAATCAGGTAAGTATTTATATGGAGTACATATCAAGGATAAAAAGAGTACTGAGAAATTGGAGGCTTATTTATATAAAGAGATAACAATTGAACCTGCGAAAGTGAAAACTTTAAGCATAGACGGTCCAGGATATGTAGGAGGAAGTCATAAAATAAGCTCCTATGGAACAAGTGTGAATGGAGTCTTATATCAATTTTGGGTAAAGGATTTAAGTGAGAATAAATGGAGTATGATCCAAGACTATAGTAAAAGCAGCGCCACATGGATTCCTGAAAATTCTGGAGAATATTGGTATGGCGTACATATCAAGGATGAAGGTAGTAATGAAAAGTTGGACACGCATTTATATAAAAGAATAACTATTAGAGAGGCAATAATTAACAGTTTAGCTATTCAAAATAAAGGGTATGTGCGAGATGAACTAAAAGTAAATGCAGGTGGTTTAAGCGCGAATGGAGTCTTGTATCAGTTTTGGATAAAAGATTTAGGTGAGAATAAATGGTCTATGATTCAAGACTATAGTAAAAGTAGTAGTGCAGTTTGGACACCAACAAAGCCTGGAAAATATTTGTATGGAGTCCATGTTAAGGATGAAAAAAGTGATAAAGAGCTAGACGAATATTTATATATAAGCATTGATATAGAATATAATATTGTTGATAAAGCATTATATTCTTATAAAGAACAAGGTATAGAATATAAAACGCGCTTACAAGATTATAATGTTATTGGAGATTATTTAAATTATGGAAAGACAGTAAAATATACTGAATCCACTAAACTTATATTTGATGATAATGGGATACCAAAAGTTAAATATGGTCAAGATTTCTATTATAATCCAGTGATCATTTCTCAATATGCGCTTACGAAGTATGGTCAGTATATAAATGAAAAAGGAGAAAAACACAAGTTAGATTTTCTAGCTGCCGTAGATACACTTATTGAGCTACAAGATGAAACTGGAGCTTTTAGATACGATTTTTCCTGGAAATACTACTTAACAGGTGAAACATATAAACCGGGATGGGTTTCAGGAATGGCCCAAGGACAAGCTTTAAATGCTTTATCAAGAGCATACAGGTTAAGTAACAATCCTAAATATTTAAAGGCTGGAGATAAAGCGGTAGAGTTTTTAATTACCCCTACTGACCAAGGGGGAACAATGTCTACATTAGAAAATCTGGATCCATCGCTTAAGGATTACATCTTTTTTGAAGAATATATTAGCACACCAAATAATTATACACTAAATGGATATATGTTTACTCTATTAGGATTATATGATTGGAAAATTATCACTAGTGAATATCGGTTAGAAGAAGAGAATCTTGCTGAAGAATATTTTGAGTCTGGGATTAAGACCTTAGAAATAATATTACCTTATTATGATATAGGAGGTTTTAGTGCATATGATTTAGGACATTTTAATTTTAATAAAGAACCACATATTAGTGAGAGATACCATGCAGTGCATATACAATTATTGCATGCATTAGATAGCGTAGAAAGTAATAAAGAGTTAAAAGAATATGAAAAACTATGGAGATTATACGTTGATGAATTAGAATAAAAGTATAAACTTAAAAATAAAGAATATATATTTGTTTTTAGAGATATAAATTTTATACATTAATTTAATAATAATCATAGACTAGGGGGAAGGTAGTGTACTCTAAACATTATTTTAGTAGAATAATTATTACAATATTTATTATGTGTTTGTTATTGATAAGTAATAATAAAACAACGGTTTTGGCAGCAAATCAGGTACCAATTATAGGAGAAACAGAAGCAACTAAAGGGCAGATAATTCAATATTATGAAAAGAATTCCCCCGTAACATATCCCTACGAATATGTTGCTCAAGGTTTAGAATTAGAAAAATTTGTAGATATCGTTATATTAGAAGCAAAGGCTGAAGGTGTCAGGGCAGATATAGCCTTTGCACAAATCATATTAGAGACAAATTGGTTTACATTTAGTCAACAAGCAGATATAACCAAAAATAACTTTGGAGGGCTCAAGGATGAGAATGGAAACTATTTATCTTTTCAATCCATAGAAGAAGGAATAAGAGCGAATATTCAGCTTTTAAAGGGAGATGCAAGTACTGAATCATTAAATCAAGAAAAAATTAAACAGCATCTAGAACAAATGGTAAATACACAGATTGGAGTAGCAACGGAGGAACAATTAGAGAAAAATGATTCCTTAGAGGAATCTAATGCTACAAGTTTATTCAATACAGAAATAATTAAAATGGAAGATAATCCATCTCCAGAAGCTATAAAACAGATCGAAGATGTAAGTACTCAAAAGCAAATATCACAAAATATACCGACCAATGTTGCAGAGCAAAATATAACAATGAATAGTGTGTCCCAGGTAATTGAAGCTCAACCAGCAGAAGTAAAAACATTAACTATAGATGGAACAGGGTATGCCGGAGTGAGTCATAGGATAAGATCTTATGGAACAAGTGAAAACGGAGTCTTGTATCAATTTTGGGTAAAAGATTTAAGTGAGAACAAATGGATGATGATTCAAGACTATAGCAAAAGCAGTGCTCAATGGATACCTACCAAGCCAGGGAAATACTTATATGGCGTACATATCAAGGATGAAATGAGTAGTGAAAGATTAGATGCACATTCATATAAGGAGATAATAATTAAGGAGATACCAGTAGAAGTAAAAACCCTCACTATAGATGGTACAGGTTATGTAGGGAGTAATCATAGGATCAGATCGTACGGAACAAGTCCAAATGGAGTTTTATATCAATTCTGGATAAAGGATTTAAGTACAAATAAATGGACAATGATACAAGACTATAGTAAAAGTAGTGCTGCTTGGATACCTGCTAAGCCAGGGAAGTATTTATACGGAGTACATATTAAGGACGAAAAAAGTCAAGAAAAGTTAGATGCCCATTTGTATAAGGAAATAACGATTAAAGAGATACCTACAGAAGTAATAAGCTTAGCTATAGAAGGTACAGGTTATGTAAAAGAACAACATATAATAAGATCTAGTGGTACAAGTCGAAACGGAGTGTTATATCAGTTTTGGATAAAAGATCTAAGTGAAAATAGATGGATTATGATTCAAGACTATGGAAGTAAAAGCAATACTATATGGATGCCGGAAAAACCAGGGGATTATCTATATGGAGTACATATAAAAGATGAAAAAAGCACAAATAGATTAGATGCTCATATATATAAAGAAATAACTGTTAAAGAAATACCTACAGAAGTAACTAGTTTAGCTATTGATGGTACAGGTTATGTAGGAGAACAACATGTAATCAAATCTAGTGGTACAAGTCGAAACGGAGTGTTATATCAGTTTTGGATAAAAGATCTAAGTGAAAATAAATGGACTATGATTCAAGACTATGGAAGTAAAAACAGTGCTATATGGACACCAACGAAGCCAGGTAATTATCTATATGGAATACATATTAAAGATGAGAAGAGTACTGAAGGATTAGATGCTCATTTATATAAAGAGGTAACTGTAAGATCACCTATCACATATGTTTATACAAATTACAATCAAACCCTAATGGAGAATATTAACATTCAAATGACAATTAACCCTCAAACAGATTTGTATGGCGGTGGCTGGAAAACAGCAACATGGGAAGATACTGCTCAAAAGATAAACCCCAATAATTGTATAGATACAAATTTAATACTAGTCAGTAATAGTAGTGCTGAGGTAATGGGGGTTGGAAAAATTACTGCTAGTCCTCAATTGAATGTAAGGAATCAACCCACAACAAATAACAGCACAATAATCGCTACTGTTGATGAAGGCAAAGAATACACAATTACAGGACAATCAAATGGATGGTATAAGATTACTACTGAAACGGGTGTAACAGGTTGGATTTCTGGGGCTTACGTAGAAGTAAGTTATACAAACTTATCAAAGCTTACAACTTTAGAAATCAAAAAAGCATTATACGTGAGAAGTGAACCAACTACCGCAACCAATAACAATTTTGCTCTTGCTAGAGTTGGAGAAAAGTACACTATTCAAGGTCAAAGGAATGGTTGGTATAAAATTAAAGTAGGAGATCGATTTGGCTGGATTGAAATCTCAGATAATAGGGGTCTATGTATTTCAATTTTATCAAATCCCGTAACAAGTGTATCTTATCCTCTGCATACAACAGCAAACCAGATTTCTACTGAGATGTACCAATTTCTAGTTTTATCAGGAAGCTCAGGGATTTCTGTAGATGACCTGAGCAAAGAATTAGTCGGCAAAGGCATTCTTCAAGGAAAAGCTCAAGCGTTTATCGATGCAGGAAAGCGATACAATATTAATGAAGTATATCTTTTATCTCATGCATTATTAGAGACAGGTAATGGCAAGTCATCTCTAGCCAATGGGATTTTGGTGACCTCTGTTGATGGACAACCTGTAACACCTAAAGTTGTATATAATATGTATGGTATTGGTGCAGTGGATAGTAATCCTATAGGTGGTGGAACCGAATATGCATACAAAGCTGGATGGTTCTCACCAGAGGAAGCAATCATAGGAGGAGCAAAATTTATAGGGCAAGGTTATATAAATGAAGGGCAGGATACTTTATATAAAATGAAATGGAATCCATTAAATCCTGGCACTCATCAATATGCAACTGATATCGGCTGGGCTACAAAGCAAACAAAAAATATTGGAATGGTAATGGATATATGTGAACGATATGGCAGTACAAAGTTAATATTTGACATCCCAGTTTATAGATAGGCTGTAGTACTGAATAAAATAAATACCACATACTGTGTGGAAAATGTAATATAGATAAAATCCCTTGTGATGTCAATAAATCACAAGGGATTTTTGTACTCATATTTTTACAGTAAGTCCTTTGCAAATATAATTATAACAAGGTAAGTGCTTTACAACAGAATACCTTATACTAAACTCTCTAAAGTTTTAGTGCTCTAGTAGTATCAAGTGGCTAAAGTTTGTAGTAGTGGTTCCTTTCGATGGCAATATTCATCATTATTACAAATTGACATATTTTATGACAAATTATATAATTACCAATAGAAGAAACTTCATTGTTACGATTGAATCATGTAGTTTAGCATACATTTTTCCATTGATGATGTAGATGAACATGTATAAAGATCATGAATGATTCTATTAATTTTTGTTACATTTTAAGGGAGGAAAAAGTGGTTTATCATAGAAAAAACAAAAAAACATTACCTCGAATGATTATTTTGTGTATCATTTTGATGAGTATTATATTACCAATATCAGTATCAGCATCAGATTTTATACATATTATGGGAGAAACTCAAATAGATAAAAAAACAATAGTTCAGTATTATAAAGAAAATTCTCCTATTTCATATCCTGAGGAATATCTTAATCAAGGTGTTGGTTTAGAGGGGTTTGTAGATTTAGTTATACGAGAATCAAAAGCAGAAGGAATAAGATGGGATATTGCTTTTGCGCAAATTCTAGTAGAAACAGATTGGTTTAAATTCAGTGATGAAGTGAATATAGCGCGGAATAATTTTGGTAGATTAAAGGACCAGGAAGGAAATTATTTATCTTTTCGTACCTTAGAAGAAGGAATAAGGGCCAATATTCAACTCCTTAAGGGATATGCAAGCGCTGAACCATTAAATAAAGAAAAGATCATTCCAACCTATGATTTAATCAACCCTAAAGGAATTGTTGTTAATGTAGAAGATTTAGGAAATGGGAATTGGTCTGAAGATTCTGAATATGGAGAAAAAATCAAGATACATCTACAGAAGATTATAAATATGCAAACTATGGAACAAATGGAGACAAAATTAGAAGTAGAATTAGAGGGTATTAATCAAACAGTAAATGTTGACTCTAAAAACCAAATAGCACAAAATATATATACGAGTACCAACAACGAGATACTAACGACAACTAGTGTATCTCAACCAGTAGAAGTAAAAACCCTAACTATAGATGGTACAGGTTATGTAGGGAGTAGTCATAGGATAAGATCCTATGGAACAAGTCTAAATGGAGCCTTATATCAATTCTGGATAAAGGATTTAAGTACAAATAAATGGACAATGATACAAGACTATAGTAAAAGTAGTGTTGCTTGGATACCTGCTATACCAGGGAAATATTTATACGGAGTACATATAAAGGACGAAAAAAGTCAAGAAAAGCTAGATGCTCACTTGTATAAAGAAATAATAATTGAAGGGGTACCAACAGAAGTAAGAACTTTAACTATAGATGGATCAGGATATACAGGAAGCAATCATAGAATAAGGTCTTACGGAACAAGCAATAATGGAGTGCTATATCAATTTTGGGTAAAAGATTTAAGTGAGAACAAATGGACAATGATACAAGACTATAGTAAAAGCAGCGCTATATGGATACCTACAAAGCCAGGGAAGTATCTATATGGAGTACATATTAAGGACGAGAAAAGCAATGAAAAACTAGATAAATACTTGTATAAGGAGATAGAAATTAAAGGGGTATCTGCAGAAGTAAAAACACTAACTATAGATGGATCGGGATGTGTAGGTGACAGTCATAGAATAAGATCTTATGGAACAAGCAATAATGGAGTCTTATATCAGTTTTGGGTAAAAGATTTGAGTGCAAACAAATGGACGATGATTCAAGACTATAGTAAAAGTAGCGCTACTTGGATACCCACGAAGCAAGGAAAGTACTTATATGGAGTACATATAAAAGATGAAAAAAGTAGTAAAATGCTCGATTCTTATTTGTATAAAGAAATGACTATAAAAGGATCTCTACATAAAAAAACAATTATGCTCGACCCAGGTCACGAAGGCAAATATCCCTTAGACCCAGGGGCTGTTGGAAATCGTCTGTACGAATATCAACTTAATAATAGTCTTACAAAAATGATTGCTAATAAACTAGAATCACAAGGTTATAATGTAATCTATACTCGTAATCCTAATATCGAAGGACCAGCTCCATTAAAAGAAAGAGATGAAAAAGTTAATTCTCTTATGCCAGACTTATTGATCAGTATTCATCATGATTCAAGTGTAAACCGCTCAGCAAGTGGTTACAGTATATTCTGGAGTAGCTATAGGTATCGAATTGATAAAAGTGGGATAGTTGTAACGGATAATGGTGTAGAGTATCCATTTGTTGATCAAATTAAGCGAATGGTAAATGGTTCAGAAGAGACATATATCGTTTATAATAAAAATGGGAAGAATGTTGAGAAAAATATTAACGATTCTGATGGTGCTATCATGGTTAGAGATAGGACATTAAGTACAGTTGCTAAAGAATCTCAAAGGTTCGCTAATATTTTGCATAGCAAGTTACAAACATTAGACTATATAGATCCAAGACCTAATCCAGTAAACAATAATAATATATACATCATAAGAGAAACGAATGTGCCAACTGTATTATTTGAAGGCGGTTTTATATCAAATTCTACAGAAGCTCAAAAAATTAATAACACTACAAATCAAAATAAATTTGCTAATAAAGTAGTTGAGGCAGTTAACGCATATTTTAAATAAAAACAAAGAAAATCCCTTAAGCATAAGGGATTTTTTTATTACTGAATTTCATTGCTAATTCCGGATACCGTAGAGGTAGGGATGTAATCAGACTCTTCGTAAATAAACTCATGTAAGTAGGTAACATTGTCAGAAAGGTTTCTTGGTTTTAAATAAAATGTTCCATCCCAGGTTCCTCCTTGAGAATACTTATCCAACGGTAGCCGAGTATTCTCCATGTCCTTTATACCAGAAGTGAAAACGGATGTAGCATAACTAACCATTTCATTTGTATTAAGGCTAGTCTCAATATAAGGTGATAGATTTTTAATGAGAGATAGTGCTTGTGCTAAAGAGCCATCATTTAATACTTTGTTAACAATGTTTTCTAAGACAGTTCTCTGCCTTTCAGTTCGTTCATAGTCACCATTACCTGCATAACGTATTCTGCTATATGCTAATGCTTGTCTTCCAGATAATGTTTGTAATCCTGAAGAAGTAATTTTTTTAGTAGACTTACCAGAAAAATTGTCAAATGATTTTATTACTATATTAAATTGTTCGATTTCGCTTTGTTTTACATCAATCTCCACCCCACCAACAGCATCTACAATCTTCTCCAATGCTTCAAAATTCACAGTAACATAATCCCTAATATTCATATCAAAGTTTTGATTAATCGTTTTAATTGCTAGTTCCGGTCCTCCATAGGCATAGGAGTGATTTATCTTGTCATATTTTTCACCAGGGATACTGACATATGTATCTCGCATAATAGAGGTTAGTTTTAGTTTTTTATGTTCTTTGTCTAATGTGCCAATCATAATGGTATCGGCTCTGCCACTATATCCTTCCTCTCGAGTATCAATACCAAATAATGCGATATTGACGATGTTTTCGTTTTTATTTAGCTCTTCTGAAATATTTAAATCATCTGATATCTCTACTTTGTCAATATCTCCTAGCAATACATTCGATACTACAAAAGCTCCTGATATACCTAGTACAACTAATATAAATATAAATGTGAGGAATTTTCTTAGGAAGCTTCCTTTTTTCTTTTTCTTTCGTTTTTTAGCCATATGTATTCTCCTTCTATAAATAATTTTTACATGATTTTATAAAACTAATTTTCACTTAAGTAGATGAGTTGTGTGACGAAAGATGTCGCTTAAACACTTATTTATTATAACATGATTTTCCTCAAGGGAATATTGAATTTGTAATGAGGATATAAAATTCGTGTAAAATAAAAATGATAAATATATGAAATATGTTAGAATGAATTAACAAAATTATAAATAGTAGATAAATTGTGGTAAAATGTTTTAGAAACATATTGAATATTTTATCAAGGTATTTAATAAAGTGTACAAATCACAAATGGAGGCAGTAATTATGATCTTGGTTACAGGTGGTGCAGGCTATATAGGGAGCCATGCTTGTGTTGAATTATTAAATGAGGGTTATGATATTGTAGTTGTGGATAATCTTTCTAATAGTAAGACAGAATCCCTTAAACGAGTGGAAGAATTGACGGGTAAGTCGATAAAGTTTTACGAAGTAGATATTTTAGATAGACAAAGCCTTGAACAGGTTTTTGATGAAAATAATATTGAGGCTGTCATTCACTTTGCTGGATTGAAGGCTGTAGGAGAGTCTGTTCAAATACCTCTAAGGTACTATCACAATAATATTACAGGCACTCTTATCCTTTGTGAAGTGATGGAGAAGCATAATGTAAAGAAATTGGTGTTTAGCTCATCTGCTACGGTTTACGGTGTTCCTGATACTGTGCCAATTTCAGAGGATTTTCCTCTTAGTACCACCAACCCCTATGGAAGTACTAAACTCATGATTGAGCAGATTTTAAGAGATCTTTATATTTCTGACAAAGAGTGGAGCATTTCTCTTCTTCGCTATTTTAATCCTATAGGAGCTCATGAGAGTGGGAGAATAGGGGAGGATCCTAATGGCATACCGAATAATCTGATGCCTTTTATTACCCAGGTAGCTATAGGCAAGAGGGAAAAATTAAGCGTCTTTGGCAATGATTACGATACTCATGATGGAACTGGTGTTAGAGATTATATTCACGTAGTAGACTTGGCAAAAGGGCATCTAAAGGCTCTTCAAAAGATAAAAGACACTACTGGTATAGAAGCTTTTAATTTAGGAACAGGCACAGGATACAGTGTGCTAGATATTGTAAAGAACTTTGAAAAGGCCAATGGTATAAAAATCCCCTATGAGATTACACCAAGACGCCCTGGAGATATCGCTCAGTGCTATGCTGATCCTACAAAGGCTAAAGTAGAATTAGGCTGGGTCGCAGAAAAGGGTATTGAGGATATGTGTAGAGATTCTTGGAATTGGCAAAAGAAGAATCCTAAGGGCTATTGATTGCTAAAATGCTTAAGGGTAGTAGTGAGAAATCTGTCGGGTGTGGACAATTGTCTTTTGTAATGTTATAATACCATATGTTAAAATAAATTAACAAAATATAGTAGATACAAATGAAAATAAAATAACTTTAGGTGATATATATGAAGCGAGTCATAACTTATGGAACTTTTGATTTATTACATGTAGGGCATATTAATCTTTTACGAAGAGCAAAACAATTAGGCGATTATTTAATTGTTGCAATCTCAGATGATGAATTTAACGCAATGAAAGGCAAAAAAGCTTATTATACTTTTGAAGCAAGAAAAACAATTTTAGAATCAATACGATATGTGGACTTGGTTATTCCCGAGCAAAATTGGGAACAAAAGGTCCAAGATGTTCAAAAATATAATGTAGATGTATTTGTTATGGGCGATGATTGGGAAGGCAAATTTGATTTTGTAAAAGAATATTGTGATGTAGTTTATTTGCCACGAACTGAGGGGATTTCAACTACAAAAATCAAGCATGATTTAAAAGATCAATTAAATAAATAAAAATTTAGGGATGCATTTTGCATCTCATTTTTTTAGATACTATATTAACTATAGTAGTTTCATTATGGGTGGAATAAAAGGAGAACATATTATTTATGAAAAGTAGAGATTTACAAGGCTTCGATAGAGCTACTTTGCAAACAAAATTTCAATTATCAAATATCATCTTTGATCAAACGAATGCTAATATTGCAAATACTATTAGCAAAAAAATTATTATCAAAGAGGCAACTGGTTTGCAAGTAGATGATCAAGAAATCGATACATATTATCTTGTTCACAATTTATATTATGAACAAAATAAGTATTTTGATGAATGCCTTTCGTCTATAAAAAATTATATAAAAAAAATATCTTATGAAACTTTTATTAAAGACAATGATCTAAGGGATGAGGCGGTATTGTTAAAAACGGATTACGAGCCTGTAAAGCATCCTTTTAATGAACAAGTATTAAATGGAGTGAATTACGAGATTACTCCAGAAAGAATCATCATTTCTTTAGAAAAAGATATTCTATTAGATAAAGTTTCCCTCTTGCTATTTGCTAAAGGGGAGTCTTTTTTGTACGAGGTAGAGGTAGTAGATTATAAAATCGTATGCGATTTGCATTTAGGTCTTGGTGTGAAAAAATACAAACTATTTCTATTAAATAATAATCAGATTTTTGACTTTCATTATGATAATCCTGAGGTTATATCTTTGCGCCCATTTAGCATCATGAATAAAAGGATTTTTCAGCTTTCATATGAAAACAAAGGTTTGTATCTGTCATCAAATCGATTAAAAAGTTATGTTACGATTGATGATGTCCTGTGGCAAGAGGAGGAAATTACTCTTCGTGCAAAAATAAATGTGGAAGACAGCCCAAATGAATGCTCTATGATTTTTAAAGGTAGAAAAAACAACAAAGTTGAAAAGGTAGAGGCTGAGATATTAGAGAATGGCTTTGTACAAGCTGTAGTACCTGTCAAAGAGTTTCTTGATGAACGATTTACAGATATTTATGTGCAAATACAATTTGATTCTACTGAAATACTATGTGTTTTGTCTAAAAAAGAATCTTATTTTGAAAAGAAATATAGGGTCCTCGAAAAAGATATTAGTATTGAGACAACGAAAGCGGGAAAAATTGTCCTTGAGGTAATCAAGGATAAATCTTGGATTACAAAAAGAATAAACAGTATTCGATATAATTTAATAAGATTAATGGTCAAAAAGCTAAATAGAGGTAATAAAAAGGTCATTTTTGAGAGTTTTGGAGGAAGGCAATACAGTGACCACCCCAGAGCCATTTACGAGTATATTCTTAAAAATTACCCACATATGAACTGCGTATGGAGTATAGAACCAGATGCTATTAAAATCTTTAAGGAAAATAAAGTCCCTTATGTAAAGAGATTCTCTCTTAGATGGTTTTATCGTATGGCTTCATCTAAATACTGGGTGTCCAATACGAGATTTCCCCTTTGGGTAGAAAAACCTAGAGATACGGTTTATTTGCAAACATGGCATGGAACGCCTCTAAAGAGATTAGGTACAGATATTGACGAAGTCCATATGCCAAGTACAAATACATTTAGCTATAATCGAAATTTTTACCGAGAATCTAGAAATTGGGATTATCTTGTCTCACCAAATTCCTTCTGTACAAATATTTTTTCTCGAGCATTTAGCATACCAAAGGAGAGCATTCTAGAAAGTGGTTCACCTAGAAATGACTTCTTAGTGCAGAATAAGAATAATATGGATACGACCAATGAAATAAAGAAAAAATACAATATCCCATTAGCTAAAAAGGTAATATTATATGCGCCAACTTGGCGAGACGATCAGTATTTTGAAAAATCTAAATACAAGTTTACAAATCCTATAGACTTAGAGAAGCTAAAGAACAGTATTTCTGACGAGTATGTCATTATTTTCCGCATGCACTATTTAGTTGCAGATAGCATTGATTTAACTGGTTATGAGGAGTTTGCCTACAATATTTCAACAGGAGATATTGCTCAGCTGTATTTAATAGCTGATGTACTCATTACAGATTATTCTTCTGTTTATTTTGACTATGCTGTGCTAAAGAGACCGATGATTTTCTTTATGTATGATCTTGAAGATTACAGAGATCGATTACGTGGTTTTTATCTAGATGTAGAGACAAGCATGCCTGGACCTATTGTTCAAACAAATGATCAATTAGTCTACGAATTGAAAAATATACGTGGTAATGATGAACGATTAGACAGATTTATAGAATCGTTTTGTAAGCTAGAAGATGGAAATGCAACGAAAAGAATTTGTGATTTCATCTTTAAAGACAATGAAACAGGTGATTGACCATGGATAAATTAAAACATGTAATAGCAAAAAATAGATTACTACGAAAGATCGCTATTACTCTTTTAAAAACTTTCCGTAGTTTTACTTATAATATTCTCATTAGAATATTGCCCGTAAATGACAAGTTGGTTTTATTCTGTAGTCATAAGGGTCAAGGATTTTCGTGTAATCCTAAGGCTTTATATAATGAAATGAGATATGATGAGAGATATAAGGATTTTACATTTGTATGGGCATTTAATAATCTAAAAAAGAATCGTATTGAAGGGGCTATAAACGTAAAATATAATAGCTTACAGTACTTTTATTACTTAGCTACTTCTAAGTACTGGTTCTTTAATGCAAAGATGCCTGTTTACTATAGGAAAAAAAGCAATCAAATATACTTGCAAACTTGGCATGGTACGCCTCTTAAAAGATTAGCTGCAGATATAGAGGTAGGAGATAATACTACTTTTTATCGAAGTGAGATGAGTTGGGAAGACATGGTAAATAGCTATGTGAAAGATTCTCAAAAGTATGACCATATGATCTCAGCTAATGAGTTTTCTTCTCAGGCTTTTACTAGCGCTTTTCGTTTAAAACCTGGTGTCATTATTGAGACAGGTTACCCACGAAATGATATCTTAGTAAATGGGAGCAAAGAATATATAGAAGAATTGAAAGAGAAATACAATATACCAAAGAATAAAAAAGTGATTTTATACGCGCCTACGTGGAGAGATAATACATATGACACAAAGGGGTACGTTTTTGAACTGAAAGTAAATTTTAGCAAGTGGTATGAAGCTCTTGGTGAGGAGTATGTGGTTGTTTATAAGCCTCATTATCTTATATACAATACAAAGAATAAAGAGCTGCCGCCAAACTTTGTTTATGATGCAAGTCATTGTCAAGATATCAATGATTTATATCTTATGAGCGATATTTTGGTTACAGATTATTCCAGCGTATTCTTTGATTATGGCGTCTTAAGGCGACCTGTCTTATTTTATATGTACGATTTAGAAGAATATAGAGATCATTTGAGGGGATTTTATCTAGATATTTATAAAGAACTACCAGGTCCCATATTGGAGAAGGAAGAAGAGCTATTAGATCAGATTGTTCATATTGAGCAGGTTCAAGAAGAATATGATAATCGGATGAATGCGTTTTACCAGAATTATTGTCAGTGGAATGATGGGAAATCGAGTAAAAAGGTATTAGATATTGTCTTTAGACAAGATAGATGAGGTTAAGATATGGAAAAGATAATAGCTTTATTGGTGGTGAAACTAACTTCTTTACTTACCCGTTTCATTCCAATAAATAAAAAGAAGATCGTCTTTATTTCTTATTTTGAGACACATCTTACGGGAAATTTTAAATTAATAAGTGATGAATTGAAAAAAAGGAATAAAGGCTACAAAATAGTCCATCTCATTCGAAAGTTTGACAATACCCTCTTTGGAAAATTCATATACTTACTAAATTTTGTCATGCAAACATATCATATTAATACCTCCTCTGCGGTTTTATTAGATGGGAATAATTTTCCTGTATGCAATATAAAAAAGAAAGAGGAAACGACAATCATTCAAATCTGGCATGCTTGTGGAGCAGTAAAGAAATTTGGTTGCGATATTAGCAGAAGGTTTAAAATTAGAAACTACGATTATGTATATGTTGCAGGCGAAGAATTTCAAAAGACTTTCTCGACAGCCTTTAATATGGAGAAGGATAAGATCTTAAAGCTTGGCGTAGCAAAGACAGACATACTATACAATAAAGATACGATGGAGAAATACCGTCAACAAATGTACAAAAGATATCCACAAATAAAGGGAAAAAAGGTCTTGTTATACGCCCCTACTTTTAGAGGAGATGGGGTTTTTGATAAGAAATATGTCCAGTTGGATTTGTCTTATATCTACCAAGAGCTAGAGGAAGATTATGTTTTATTGTACAAAATGCATCCCTTTTTACATGATATTAGCTTGGGACACGAAAATAACGAGAGCATTATCAATGTGAATCATTTAGATATATATGAGCTATTTTCCGTAAGCGATATTTTAGTATCGGATTATTCGGCAGTAATATTTGATTTTTCTATACTAGAAAAACCCATTATACTTTACGCACCAGACTTAGAAGAATACAAAGCCAAAAGAGGATTGTACTATGACTATGAGGAACTAGCGCCAGGCCCCATTTGCTATACGAAAGAAGATATGGTTCGAGTCATTAAAAACGAAGATTACCAAGTGGAAAAGGTAAGGCAAATGAAAGAGCGATTTTTTGATCATCAGGATGGTCAGTCGACAGAGCGGGTTGTGAATGAGATTGAGAGAGTATTGCAAGGTGGTAAGGTGGTAAGGTGGTAAGGTGGTCAACAAAGGCATCTTGTGTATTCCTTTTGGGTCTTAGATCCTTCGCTTCGCTCCAGGATGACCTTCGCGAAAGCGCAGTGACCCTAGCTACTGCCCCAGTCATTCTGAGCCTAGCGAAGAATCTTACTAGTCTTCTTTAAAGGCAAGAAACAATTTTAAATGTTCAATTTTCATTTGCAAATTGCGCGAAGCGCAGCCCCGTCCAAGCAACCAACCAACCGACTAGCCTATAAACTTTACAACTTAATGAGTTCCACTTTCCACTTTTCGCATTCCACATTCTGCTTTCAACTAAATTTTTCTTCTGACAAATTCCTGACTTTTTTTTACATTGGACATGTTATGATGTACAAAAACAGGAAGAAGTTGGGGTGCAAATGAAGAAGAGTTCACGAAAAAATTTTATATTTATGTCTTTGTTAGAAATGATATCCTTAGCCATTTCTTTTTCTTTCAGTCTGATTTTAGTGGATATATGGTATGCAGGTAATTTGCTGCAGTTTTTATACGGAGGGCTTGTCGTAGTTTTGATGTCCAAGCTGTCTGTCATTTTGATTTTCTTTAAATTTTATGCTCAAAGCAAACAGCTCAATAAAGTTCTTGCGATTGTTGCTATTTATAATCTTTTTAGCTTTATCTGCTTGTATTTGATAAATGTTGAATGTTTATATGAAATTTGCACAATTAATTTATTAGTGGACGTGTTGTTTATTGGAATCAATAGAAACCTAGAAAGAAAGGCTCAAGAGAAGCGTGATGCAGCAAGGGTCTCTGTAATGTCCCCAAATAAAAAGAAAGCTTTTTCAAATTTCAGCAAAAAAGAAATGAGTTCTTACACACCAACACCTTTGATTATTGTGAAAGATTTAAAGATGAAGGAACTTAAACAAATAAAAAACTTTGCTCCTAATGGCATCATATTAAATATTAGCCTTCAAGATGAAAATTTTGTTTATATAGATGATTTGCGAGATAAGATTAATGAGATTGGATTTGATTCCATTGTGGTTTACACTAAGAATTTTTATAGACTAGAATTTTTAGATATCTTTGAAATAACAAAGGACATGCCCTTTTCAATAGAGTTGTTAGATGAAAACTATTCACTTACTGAATTAACTAATATAGAAGATATTATAAAGTACTTCCCATTAAATATAGAAAGTAGTGGAGATTTTATTGATGAAAATATACTGCTCCTTTATACAGGAGATGTGTGTGTGGAATTATGTGAGCAAATAATAGAAAAAGGCGCAAAAGGCATTACGGTAGTAGACTATGAAGCAAATCTGTTGCAATTATATCAAAGGTATATGGACCATAACGAAATTGTCTTGATCTCTGCACAACCAGAAGGTGTAGTAGAACAAGAGGTCTTTGAAGGACACCAACGAATTGTTTATGGTTTGCCCATTGATGATATTGAAAAATGTGAGAGTGACATTAAATCGTGTATTGAACGGAATATTGTTTACACCAAGAAAATTCTACAAAGTATACCTGAGTCTGTTAAGACTTTTACATTTGTATCTTCTTCTTTAGCAGAAAAACCAAAATCAATTATGGGTAATTGCTATGGAAATGTAGAGTCCTTAGTTCGGTCGAGAGATAAATATATGGAAACTTGTTATCAAGTTGTCCGATTGCCAAATTATTTAAAGAGGGATAATCCTT
Organism: Alkalibaculum bacchi; assembly: GCF_003317055.1. Taxonomy (NCBI): domain Bacteria; kingdom Bacillati; phylum Bacillota; class Clostridia; order Eubacteriales; family Eubacteriaceae; genus Alkalibaculum; species Alkalibaculum bacchi. Next base: position 239,625 of record NZ_QNRX01000002.1, on the reverse strand, counting down.
TTATAAGAGAATTACGACAATATCCCTTTAATAAAGTAGTCGAAGCAAATCCCAAGGATATCTTTGTCCATTTGTACGATAAAGAAGAAGCTGTTAGGATTTTATTGAGTTGTATACAAAAGAAGGAGTCTGTGGGGGTCTATGTAGGTCATCAAATATTTTTACCCAATTTTATAAGCGAAATGAACTACAGGGGGCTGCTGGAAGAAAAAATTCATGTTACATTTACAAAAGGAGCTTATCCACTCAAATTGTACATAGCTCATCAAGCTTTAGGACACATGTCTTCTGATAAGCTAGATTCCTATGTATATGAATTGCCTGAAGTGAAGGTAGACTATTATTTAGCTTTAAAAGTCGTGGATATAATAGAAGCAAAGCTCCAAATGGGTTTGTTAGAAGAATGTAGGAAGTATTTAAAACAACTTACTGAAGAAAAGTTGTATATATATAGTGCGTATAGTTCTTAGAGGAGTAGGTTTAAACCTACTCCTCTAAAGCTCGTTCGACCATAGCTCGAATTTGAGCCAGATCTCCTTTTTTAATGATGATTTCAGAATGTTTGTCCTTGAGTTTTACCTCGTCATCACCCAATTCTGGTGAATCGAATAGGACATGATAAAGTTGCTTGTCGTATTCTCTCTGTCTTTGTTCAAGTGTTTTTATTTGTTTGTCTATGTAGAGTTCTTTTTCTTCTAAGGTTTTTATTTGCTTTAAGATTCCTTCAGAAATTTGTTCTAAATTTTCAAATACAGAATAAAATGAATCATTCTCTTGTGTATTTAAAGCTCCGTTGTCGTTGTGCTCCTTATTAGAGTGAGAAATGGAAGCACTTTTTTGAAGGGCTTCTGCCATTTCTTGTTGTTTTTTTGATAAGTCTAATTCCCTATCTTTAATCATAGTTTCAAGAAAAGACAATTCTTCTTTTTTATCGATGATTTTATTTTTTAGAGATTCTAAGTCTTGCTTCATGCCCATGAATTGATTGATGTCGTCGATTTCTTCATCTTTTTGTCTATTTGATGATATTTTGTTTATCACCGCAATCAAGATGAAAATTAGCACAAAATCTATTGCAGCATTTATTCCATAAGGTATATAGGATTCTATAGACAAACCAAGATAAAAAATCAATAATAAAATAGCAGCGATATTACTTGCTAGGATGCCTAGTATTGTGCGTATATAACTGTACCGCTGTTTTTTAGTGATTATAAATAAGGATAAAACCAATACTTTGATTCCTATTAAATAATACATATTTGAGCTTATTTGAGTTATATATGTAGAATTTAATAGAACGAACTGGTTAATAATAGAGCTGCTAAAATAAGAAAGAGAAATCATCAATCCACTAAAAACCCATAACAACAATAGTTTCCCAAAAGTTTTCATCAAACACCTCCGTATGTATAAAAGCATTTTTATTATACCATAAATCTATAGGTAGTAATTAGTATAATTGCGTTTTCTGTTTAAGGTGGTCGTCGGCGCGGAAGAACTTTTGTGAGGTGGTCGGGTAGTCAGGTGGTCAGGTGGTCAGGTGGTCAGGTGGTCAGGTGGTCAGCAAATATGCGACCTACGTCGCGGTGAACAATGAACAGGGAACAATGAATAATGAACAATATAAAGGTTTATTGAGTCGCATATTTGCACTGTTCTATGTTCTATGTTCCATGTTCAGTGTTCATTTTTCATTGAAGATTTTTGTGTTTGTTATAGTACTAATTAAATTAGAACTATTATATAGTTTATGTACTTACAGTTTGTTCAGTGGGATTCTTCGCTACGCTATGGATGACTAAGCAGTAGCTAAGGTCACTGCGCTTCATGCACGTCATTCTGAAGCGAAGCGAAGAATCTTTGACCTTAAAAACTGACCACAGAGCCTACCCCAAGGTTATGCCAAAATGCTGAAGACTGGCCGCTGATTGCAGGTTTTATCAGCTTTTAGCTCTTCGCGATTTTAAAATCTTGTGTTTAAAATGCCCAACAAGGGTAATATAATATTTATAATATATAGGAATAGGACGATAGTGGATGAAATTAGACAAATCTTTTTATACTAGAGATACATTGGAAGTGGCGCAGGATCTTTTAGGGAAGGTTCTTGTTTGTAATGACATTAAGGTGAGAATAAGAGAGGTAGAAGCTTATATTGGGGCGATAGACAAGGCGGCTCATTGTTATGGACAACGGCGTACTAAAAGGACTGAGGTCATGTTTTATGAGGGCGGGCATGTGTATGTGTACATGATTTATGGCATGTACTATTGCATGAATATTGTGACAGGGAATGCTGACGAAGGGTCGGGGGTTTTGTTGAGAGGTGTAGAACCTGTAGGAAATATAGATGCGATGTTTGTCAATCGGTACGGAATTTCCCGGGAAATTGCCAGTAAGTATCAAATTAAGAATTTATGTAATGGACCAGGAAAGCTTACTAAAGCTTTAAATATTACAAAAAAAGATAATGGAAGGTCGCTTTTAGGAGAACGTTTGTATTTAGAAGATGATCATTTTGTCGTAAAACAAATTCAAAAGGGGAAGAGAATCAATATTGATTATGCAGAGGAAGCTGTAGATTTTGAATGGAGATATTACTACTAAGGTGGTCAGGTGGTCAGGTGGTCGGGTGGTCAGCAAATATGCGACTGACGTCGCAGTGAAGAATGAATATAGAACAATGAATAGTTAACAATATAAAATGCTCTGTAAATAGTCGCATATTTGTACTGTTCCATGTTCCATGTTCCATGTTCAGTGTTCATTATTCAATTTAAGATTTAAAATTATTATCAAGTCTTTCTAATATGGATAATATTAAAAACAAAAAAGCGAAAAGAAAAACCATAACCTGTTTTACCAAGTTAATTGATCTTTTACCTTTCCGCTTTCTGCCTTCAACTTCCGCTATTTAAATTTCACTTGTTGATCTAATGGTTTTTTCATGGATGTTAAGGTTTTGGTGTCTAGGTAGCCTGTTATTTCAAGGTCGTTTTTTTCTTGATAGATTTTGATAGCATCTACGCTAATGGAGCCTAGTTGGCCATCTGGATTTCCTTGTAAATATCCTAAATTAATTAATACATCTTGATACTCCATGATGGCTTTACCTCTTTTGCCAGCTAAGTATTCAAGGGTCTCGGATTTTAAGGATTTTTGAGTCTCTTGCGTTAGTACGCCTGTATCTTCAAGTTTTCGATCTTCTTGATAGCTTTTTACGGCTGTTTCCGTAAGATTATCAAAGTTTCCTTTTGGATAATCTTTTATGTAATCAAGATAGTAAAGAATAAGTTGATAACTTTGAATTTCCTCTCCAGATTTTCCAACTTTAAATTCAATTGGTTTTGAGATTAAGGACTCTTGAGTTTCTTTATCCAAAGTACCTGTCGCTTGTAATTTTTCTTTTGTCTGATATTCCTTTACTGCTGCTTCTGTAGTCTTCTCAAAATTGCCTCCAGGAATTCCTTTATACTGTCCTTCTGGTAAGGCTTCTAAGTAGCCTAAATAGTAGAGAAGCTTTTGATAAGCTAAGATTTCCTCTGAAGAATCACCTAATGTGTAACCAGCTTCATTGACTGTGGGTTTATTTTCGTATAAACCTTCATAAGCTACTTCTCCTGAAGTTGAAGTGGAGGGTTGAGAATCTTCTTTTTTTTCTTTTTCTTTCTTTTCTTCTTTTTTAGCTACTTGCGTATTTTCATCCATTTTACTTGATGAGCTGTAAAAGACCTTCTTCATTTTTTCTTCTTTAAGACTTATGTCTCCAATTTTGCTTATATCTTCACTGCTTACCAGAAAAGAAGATGTAAGAGTCATGATGAAAATCATGATAATGCAATAAGTTCCTAAGTTTTTTACTAATTTCACACTAGTTTTCCCCTTTTGTCATATTTAGTTTTATTTTATCAATAATAACAGTGTAAATCAATAGATGGGAAGTATTGCTAAAAAGGAACAATTTTAAATTCAGAACATAATATAGTAATAAGGCAGAGGGGGAGTGTTTCTATTGGCAAATCAAATTCCAATAATAAATTTTGTCGTACATATTGTTAAAGAAGAGTCTTATTACTTAAGCAACTGTGTTGAACATGTAGTGATGGTAAACGAATTATTGCAGGAGCAGGAAAATTTGAAAGAGATAGAGAATGTAGTTCAAGGATTAAATAGAGTATATGAAAATATTCAAAAAACCATACCTCAATTAGAACAATTAGAAGACAGAGCCCTTTATGGAACTCGGGATTCAAAATTTGTCTATGAACTGTGCACAGATTGCAATAAGGTTTTGCAAGAATTGAACAATATTGCCGTTCTTTTCTTACAAGCCTTGGGAGAATTGGAAAAGCACTGTGAGAAAAACCTATTCCTATTGATTATTCATCATATCACCATTGAAGAAAGATATGGCTTAGAAGTGTTGTCTGGGTATATTGGACGGATAGCGAGTAGTGGATTTATGGTTTAAGCTGAAAGCAGAACTTTTTAAGCTAGTATGTTGGAAACTTAGGAAATTTATTGGTTGGTTCGTTGGACGGTTGGGCGGTTGGACGGGACTGCGCTTCGCCCACGTGATCCTGGAGCGAAGCGACGAAGGATCCCTAGGAATTAAGTAGTAACATAGACATGTATGAAAATGAAAAATAAACTCGACTTTCAATGAGATCTAGTGAGATTCTTCGCTACGCTCAGAATGACACGGCAGGAGCTAGGGTCACTGCGCTTGGCGCATATCGTCCTTTACCTTAATTATCCACCCTAGTCATCCTGGAGCGAAGCGAAGGATCTTACCATATTAACTATTAACGCATGAACGATATAATCACCTAGTATTAAATTAAAACACAAAACCTTCAATGAACGATGAAAAATAAACATCGAACACGGAACAGTACAAAGATGCGACTATTTACTTAGCCTTTAATACTGCTAATTATTCATTGTTCCATGTTCATTGTTCACTGCGACGCAGTCGCATATTTGCTTATCACCTTATACTCATTCACTTGCCGTAACATCGGCTTTGTAGCCTTATGAAACATGAGGACAGTATCTCGCTTCATAGGGGCGGCTAGGTTTGTGATATTGTATTTAAAAATTTCTATCTGAACTTCTTTATACAGTTTTTTAGCTGGCGTTTCTATTTGGTATGGGAGGTATTTTGCTTTAAAATTTGGGTTTTTTAGCAACTCGAAGACTTCTTCTTTTCTTGGTGATGTGGATGCTATAAAAGCTGGAAGGGTTAGCTTGTTGTACATTAAATAATCTAATTTTAGTAGTTCTTTTATGAAGTCTACATTTTCTTCTAAAGTGTAAGCAAAATCTAGCAAGATTTCATAAAGTCTATCCTTGTTATGAGATACGTCAAATAATTTTTTTTCTTCCCAATAGCTTACAAACTCCTGAAAAAAGCTAAAAGGGGCTTTTTCTTTTTGAAGGATGAAGTAGTCTAAGGTGTTTTGGAAGTTACCGCTATTGTTGTATCGATCTAAAAGACTTTCGATTTTTTTTAGGCCTATAATCTCGTCATAGCTTATAAAATCATTGGACAAGATTTCATAAGGTGGATTTGCAGTGTATTTTAGGTGGTATTTGTCCCTTTGTAAGTAAATCGGGGAACCCTTTAGTACCTTAAGAAAGCCCAACTGGAGCATATCTGGTTTCATAGTATAAACTTTATTAAATGAATGAGCAAAGGTATCAAAGTCTTCTTCTGGCAATCCAGCAATAAGGTCTAAATGTATATGCATATTTTGACTAGATTGAAGCTTGCGTATGTTTTTTTCGATTTTTTCAATACTCGTAGCTCTTTGTATGGATGCTAAAGTAGATTCGTTGACAGATTGAATGCCAACTTCTAACTGAAACAATCCTACAGGGGCAGTATTTAGTAATTTTATAATCTCGTCATCTAATAAATCTGCTGCCATCTCAAAGTGAAAGTTTGTATGGCCATTATTGTTCTGTATAAGAAAGGAAATAATATCTTTTGCCCAAGAAACATTACAGTTAAAAGTACGATCTACAAACTTCACTTGTTTTACATTGTGATCTAGAAAATGCAGTAAATCTCTTTTTACCCGATCAATAGAATGGAGTCGCACTGCCTTATCTACAGAAGACAGACAATAGCTGCAAGAAAAAGGACATCCCCTACTTCCCTCATAATACAAGATTTGATTTTTATATTTGCCCATATCCTCTTTTTCGTAGGCAAAATGCAATTGATCCATATCTTGTAAAGCAGGTCGATCTCTTGTTTCATAGATGGTTTGGTCTTTTTTATAGACAATGCCATCTGTGTTGTAATAATCTTCTCCACTTTGATATTTAGATAATAGCTCTCTAAAGGTAATCTCCCCTTCACCTTTTACAACAATATCTGCACAGGAGTGATCTAACACTTCTTTTCCATCAAAAGATACCTCTGGTCCCCCTAGTACGATAAGGGCAGTAGGAAGTATTTTTTTTAGATTCCCTACGATTTTTAAGGTTTCCTCTAGATTCCAAATATAACAAGAAAAGCCGTATATATCTCCTTTGCAACGATATAAATCGCTGAGTATATGATCTAGTTGATCATTAATGGTATATTCTTTTAATAAGGATTGAAATCCTTTAGGTATAGAGTTTGAATGTAAAGCTCGGATGGATAAACTAGTATGGATGTATTTAGAGTTTAGAGTAGATAATATGATTTTCATGTTCATGCCTCTTTCATTTAGTTATTACAATTTATTTACATTGTTGATTATAGTCATAATACCATATAATGAAATGTAGAAAAAATAGATTTTTAGTACAAGAATTATGAATGCAAAAGTAAAATCTTGTTAAATTTAGGGTTTCAAAAAGAAAAATATAGGAATTTTGTCAAAGGGGTTTTATTATTTTGCAGAGTTTGATATAATGTGACTGTTACAAATAGTTTACAATTAGACAAATCATCTTGGAGGTAATTTTTTGATTGAGTTAAAAGATGTAAGTGTTACTTATGACAAGACGAAACACCTTGCCCTCTCGGATGTAAACCTAGAGATTGGTACCGGGGAATTTGTATTTGTTGTCGGTAAAAGTGGTGCAGGAAAATCTACTTTTATAAAGTTATTGTTGAAAGAATTGGAACCTTCTCTCGGTCAAATCAAAATTGACAGTCGAAACATCACACAGATGAAAAAAAGAGATATTCCTTATTATAGAAGAAAATTGGGGATTGTATTTCAAGATTTCCGATTGCTTTCAGAAAAAACAGTTTATGGAAATGTTGCTTTTGCAATGGAGATTGTTGAAAAGAGCCCTTCTGAGATTAAGGATAGGGTTAATGAAGTTTTAGAATTAGTTGGATTGTCTCATAGAGCAGATTATTTTCCAGATCAATTGTCAGGTGGAGAGCAACAGAGAGTTGGAATAGCTAGGGCAATTGTCAATAAGCCTGATTTTATCATTTGCGATGAACCTACTGGGAATTTAGATCCGAATACATCAAAAGACATTATGAATATATTAGAAAATATCAACAATCAAGATACTACAATTATTATGGCAACCCACGATAAAGAAATCGTAAATTATATGCAAAAAAGGGTAATAGCCTTAAGCGGCGGAAAGATTATTAAAGACGGAAGAGGTGGGTACCCAAATGAAGATTAATACCTTTAGGTATTTCTTTAGAGACTGCTTTAGGAGCATTAAGAAAAATTCCTTAATGAGTATAGCATCGATCATTTCAGTTTTAGCAGCTTTAGTCATACTTGGGATCTTCTTGATTTTAGCCTTTAATATAGAACATATTACGAATGAGATGGAAAATCAATTGGAGTTAAAGGTATTTTTAAAAGAAGACATAACAGAGGCCCAAAAAGATTCTCTCGAAAATGCTTTTGATTCTAATTCCAATATAGAGAGTTTTATCTTTGAAACAAAAGAAGATGCATTAAAAAACATGGCAGAAGAGTTAAATCAATATCAAAAAATCCTAGAAGGATTGGAAGAAGACAATCCTTTGCCTGAATCTTATGTAGTAAAAGCCGTAAACGGTGAAAAAATCGTACCATTAAGCAAAGAATTAAGTGAATTAGAAGGTGTAGACTACATAAATTATGGCGAGGAATATGTAGATTCGCTTATAAAATTTAGCAATTTTGCAAATGCACTTAGCTTAGTTGTATTAGTAATCTTGACAGGAATATCGTTGTTTATTATTTTTAACACAATTAAAATTACAGTTTTCGCTCGAAGAAAAGAAATTGGCATCATGAAACTAATTGGCTCAACCAATTGGTACATTCGAATTCCTTTTCTCATTGAAGGAAGTATATTAGGATTTGTGGGTTCTTTGTTAGCGGTTCTTGTAGTAAGAAATGGCTATTATTTCTTCTTGGGAATCCTTCAAGAGCAATCTGGAATTCTTATGGGTACTACATTTGCAACACCTGAAATGATTATGCCTCAGATTACCACTTACTTTCTAATCTATGGTATTGGTGTAGGAGCAGTAGGAAGCCTGTTTTCAATGCGAAAATTCTTGGATATATAAGAAAATGAACACAAATGAATTAGGGGGCTATATTGTGAAAAAGAAGTTACTCAGTTTATTGTTAGCAGGTCTTATGCTCTTTAGCTTGCCGGTATATGCATCTACAGCAGACCTAAAAGGTGACCTGGAAAAAAATGAAGAATCTCAAGACGAAGTACAAGAAAAACTTGATGCAAATAATGCCTCTATGGAAGAATTGAAGGCTGAAATCGACAAATTAGACGGTCAAATTAAAAAGGCAGAAAACGAAATTGCAGATATTGAAAATAATATTAACAAAACGCAAAAAGAATTAGATGCAATAGTCGTTGAGCTCGAAAAAGCTATAGCACAAAAAGAAGAGCAAAAAAAGACTTTAGACGAGAGATTAAGGGTCATGTACATGTACAGTGATACAAGCCCATTAGAGATTCTCTTTAGCGCTCAAAACTTTAGTGATTTGATTTCAAAAGTAGATATGATTAAGACGATTGCAGAATATGATCAAGATTTGTTTGCAAAATTAGAAGCTATAGAAAATGAAATCGCAAAGAAAAAAGAAGAGATTGAAGTAAAGAAAAATAATCTTTTAGGTATGAAAAAGAAAGCTGAGGATCAAAGAGGCAGCTTAAACACAATCAAAGCGGAAAGAAACAACTATATGAGTGAGTTACAGGCCAATGCAAATAAGCTAGAATCTGAGCTTAGAGAATTAGAAGCACAGTCTAATTCTATTGAGGCTGAAATTAAAGCCATACTTGCACAGCGAGCTGCAGAAGAGGCAGCAAAGCGAGCAGCAGAACAAGCTCAAAACAATACTGGTGGAGGATCTAGCGGAGGATCCACACAGCCCTCAAGCCAACCAACAACCAATGGTGCATATAGATGGCCAGTACCTGGACACTCTTCAATATCTTCGCCATATGGAAGTCGCATTCACCCTGTTTTAGGGACGAGAAGTTTTCATACAGGAATTGATATTCCAACGGGAAGACGTGCTGGAGTGAATGCAGTAGCTGTAGGAGATGGAGTAGTAATTAAATCTGTACATAGTGGTAGCTACGGCAATTATGTTATTGTAGACATGGGAACAGATAAAAACGGCAACAATATTAGTGCCCTTTACGCTCATTTAGCACAACGTTACGTTGGTGCTGGAACTAGAGTTTCAGCAGGACAAGCAATAGGAGAAGTTGGTACAACAGGTAGATCTACTGGCATACATCTTCATTTCGAAATAAGAGTAAACGGCTCACATACAAATCCATTAAATTACGTAAGATAATACATATAAAAAACTTCTAGGCCCAGCCTAGAAGTTTTTTTATATGTAGAATAAGCGTAGACTACGGTCGCTTCTGTAGGGTTGGTTCTACGTTTTAAGTTGTACGTTTCTGGGGTCATTTTCTCTAGGGTCAAGATTCTTCGCTTCGCTCTAGAATAACAAGGGTAGCAGCTAGGGACGGCTTCGTGAGTCTTTATGTGTCAGAGACACTGTTTGACTCTAGCCACTGCTTTGTCATCCTTGAGGCTTTAGCCGAAGGATCTTTCTTTTCTCTACCTCGCCTATAGGCGAGTTTAGGTTTTCCTGACCACCTGACCACCTTAAAAAAGATATTTCCCGTACAACCTTTAATAAAATCTTAAGTTTGATTTTATATACTTTTTCAAGGAAGGATGGTGCCTCAATCCATTTTATCTTGATAAAGGGTTTATAAAGTGGTAACATTCTTAAGAGTTAGAGTGATTAAAGCTCGATGATTTTGCATATAATTCATTTATAGGTAAAATATTCTTTAATATACAAGGGGAGGCTTTATGAAAAATAAAAAATGGTATGTGGTTGTAATTGTAGTGATTTTGCTTTTATTAGTGACGAATGCTACAACCTTTATTGTTGCAAATGGCATATCCATTGCATTAGGAGACAAGATTATCGTAAAAACAGAAGATACTGCTACAACAGAGTACATAAAGAAGCTATTATATTTAAAAGATGAAATTCAAACAAGTTACTACAAGGATGTTAAGGACCAGAGTTTACTAGATGGCGCTATAAAAGGGATGTTTGAAGCTGTTGGCGATCCCTATACGGCTTATTATGACGCAGACCAGTTCCAAGCTTATATGGAACAAGTACAAGGGAGCTATGTTGGAATTGGTGTAGTAGTAGGATTAAATGAAGATAATAAAGTAACTGTTGTTTCAGCAATAGATGGTTCTCCTGGCAAGAAAGCTGGTTTGCTTTCTGGAGATCTTATTGTAAAAGTAAATGGAGACGATGTTACGGGATTAAACTTAGAACAGGTGGTCTCTAAAATAAAAGGAGATGCAGGAACCTCTGTAGTATTAGAAATTGAGAGAGAAGGTTCTGCTAAGCTCATTGAGAAAGAAATCACCCGAGAAGAAATCGTGTTAAATAGCGTAGATAGCATGCTTTTAGAAGACAATATTGGCTATATCACGATTACCCAATTTGAAACGAATACTGCAAAAGAATTTAAAGAGCATTTAGACAAATTGCAGTCTGCAAATATTAAAGGACTTATTTTGGATGTAAGAGATAATCCTGGTGGAATGATGGACACGGTAGTACAGATTGTAGATCAGTTGATAGGCGAATCTGTAATTGTTTATACGGAGGATAAAGCGGGTAAAAAAGAGATTATGAGCTCTGAAGAAAAGAGCAAAATAGATTTACCAATGGTGGTATTAATCAATGAGGGTTCAGCTAGCGCTTCTGAAATATTTGCAGGAGCATTGCAAGACACAGGGGCAGCTACAGTAGTAGGAGCTACTTCTTTTGGCAAAGGGATTGTACAGAGAATGAGCGATTTAAATGATGGCACAGGTTATAAGATAACTGTATCAGAATACTTTACACCTAATGGCAGAAACATCCACGGCAAAGGAATCGAGCCAGATGTACCAGTAGAAATGTCTCAAAAAGCTCGTTATGAAGGAGATTTTGATATAAAAGATGATGTTCAATTGAATAAGGCGATTGAGATTATGAGGGAGAAAATTAAATAAGGTGGTAAGCTGACAAGGTGGTAAGGTGGTAAGCAAAGGCAATCTCGCCTTTAGGCGAGGTAGATTTATGCTTTGATACTTTTACAGTGACCTGTTTAGTAAAAAGTGAAAATAAGCAAAGGTAGTGGGCCAGGCCCCTCCTTTGCTTATTTCCTATATTTTAAGTATATTGACGTGGGTTTTTGAGTGTTGTATAATAAGCTCGAACATATGTGCGATTCAAATTAAGTGTGGTACATGCTATGTATTTATTTTATCTTTTATATACAAGAATAATAATATAAGTTTGTAAGGTGCCAATAAGAACTAAGAGGCAAGATACAGTGTTAGGAGTAAGAGTTACCTCGCCTAGAGGCGAGTTGTGGTTTTGCTTACCACCTTACTACCTGACCACCTTACCACCTTAACAGGAGGTTTATAGTATGCCAGATTTCAAAGTTACTTCTGATTTTACTCCTCAAGGGGATCAGGGGAAGGCTATTGCGGAGTTAAGCAAAGGGGTAAAGGATGGGCTTAAAGCGCAAACTTTACTAGGAGTTACAGGTTCTGGAAAGACCTATACTATGGCAAAAATTATTGAAAATGTGAACAAGCCGACTTTAATATTAGCTCACAATAAAACATTAGCTGCCCAATTATATAATGAATTTACAGAGTTTTTCGGAGAAAATGCTGTTGAGTATTTCGTCAGTTATTACGATTATTATCAGCCTGAGGCATATGTGCCTGGCTCCGATTTATATATTGAAAAAGATGCGTCTGTTAACGATGAAATTGACAAACTTCGCCATTCGGCGACAGCAGCTCTCTTTGAGCGAAAAGATGTCATCGTCGTATCCTCTGTATCTTGTATTTATGGACTGGGTAGTCCAATTGATTATGAAAACTTAGTTTTATCCCTCCGTCCTGGAATGGAAAAAGATCGAGATGATGTCATTCGCAAGCTTATCGATATACAGTACAAGCGAAATGATATTGAATTCGCTCGAGGAACATTCCGAGTTCGAGGGGATGTTTTAGAGATTTTTCCAGCTGCATCTACAGATCAAGCTGTTCGAATAGAGTTTTTTGGGGATGAAGTAGATCGAATTTCAGAAATCGATGTGCTTACAGGTGAGGTAACAGGTTATCGAACTCATATCTCTATCTTTCCAGCATCTCACTATGCTACAACTCCTGAAAAACTAGAAGTTGCCATAAAGGAAATTGAAAAAGAGCTAGAAGAGCAAATAAAGGAATTTAAAAAATCAGATAAATTGCTTGAGGCTCAGAGGATTGAGCAGAGGACCAATTACGATATTGAAATGCTTCGAGAAATGGGCTACTGTAATGGCATAGAAAATTATTCTAGACATGTCAGTGGATTAGAACCTGGAAGTCCGCCCTTTACTTTAATTGATTATTTTCCTAAGGACTTTCTCCTTATAATAGATGAATCCCATGTTACCATTCCTCAGGTTCGGGGTATGTATGCTGGAGACCGTTCTCGAAAAATGAATCTAGTAGAATATGGATTCAGGTTGCCATCTGCATTAGATAATAGACCATTAAATTTCCAAGAGTTTGAGGGTAAAATTAGCACTGCTGTATTTGCTTCTGCAACTCCAGGTCCTTATGAAAAGGAAAAATCACTAAAGGTAGTAGAACAAATCATTCGACCAACTGGATTAATTGATCCAGAAATTGAAGTAGTACCAATACAAGGTCAAATTGACCACTTAGTTGGTCAAATCAATGAAAAGATTGAAAAAAATCAAAGAGTACTCGTTACTACTTTGACCAAAAAAATGGCAGAAGATTTGACAGATTACTTAAAAGAAATTGATATAAAGGTTCAATATCTACACTCTGATGTCATTACTTTAGAGCGTACAAAAATCATACGAGATTTACGACTGGGTATATACGATGTGTTAATAGGCATTAATTTGCTTAGAGAAGGCCTTGATATTCCAGAGGTAGGTTTAGTAGCCATATTAGATGCAGATAAGGAAGGATTTTTGCGATCAGAAACTTCCCTTATTCAAACCATTGGACGTGCTGCACGAAATGTAGACGCCAAAGTAATCATGTACGCAGATAATATGACAGGCTCTATGGAAAGAGCTATTACAGAAACCAATAGAAGAAGGACTATTCAAGAGGAATACAATAAAAAGCACAATATAAAACCTCAATCCGTCAAAAAGAAAATCCACGACGCCATAGAAGTAACAAAAGTCGCCGAAGACGAAGAAAAATATGCTGTGGTAGGCGAAAATATAGAAGAAACGATAATAAAACTAGAACAAGAAATGATTGCGGCAGCAGAAGAACTAGAATTCGAAAGAGCAGCCGAGTTGAGAGACCGAATTCAAGCCTTAAAGAAGGCTTGAATTCAGTAGTTCTAAGTTGTAAGTTCTATGTAAAAGCGTAATAGTCACTTTAGGTGACCAAAAACTTAGAACATACAACGTAGAACTTAGAACTCAAAAGAGGGCTTAAATTAGGTAGTTCTAAGTTGTAAGTTCTATGTAAAAGTGTAATAGTCACCTTAGGTGACCAAAAACTTAGAACATACAACGTAGAACTTAGAACTCAAAAGAGGGCTTAAATTCGGTAGTTCTAAGATCTAAGTTCTATGTAAAAGCATAACAGTCACCTTCGGTGACTAAAAACTTAGAACTTACAACATAGAACTTACAACTTAAACGAAGGGAGCATTTATGAAATACATTACGATAAAAGGTGCTAAAGAACACAATCTAAAGAATATTAATATAAAGATTCCTAGGGATCAGTTTGTGGTTTTGACTGGGCTTAGTGGGTCTGGGAAATCTTCTTTGGCTTTTGATACCATATACGCAGAGGGACAGAGAAAGTATGTAGAGTCTCTTTCTTCCTATGCAAGAATGTTTTTAGGTCAAATGAGCAAGCCTGATGTAGAAAGTATTGAAGGTTTGTCTCCAGCAATATCTATTGATCAAAAGACCACCAATCGAAATCCTCGATCCACTGTAGGAACGGTTACGGAAATCTATGATTACTACCGATTGTTATACGCTAGGATAGGTATTCCTCACTGTCCTAAGTGTGGTAAGGAGATTTCATCCCAATCTGTAGACCAGATGGTAGACCAAATTATGTCTATGGAGCCTAGGACAAAATTCCAGATACTAGCACCTATTATTCGAGGAGCAAAAGGACAGCACAAAAAACTTCTTGAATCCATTAAGAAAGATGGATATGTGCGAGCAATTATCGATGGGAATATGTTTGAATTAAGCGAGGAAATTGATTTAGATAAAAATAAAAAACACACCATTGAAGTAGTTATCGATCGTTTAGTAATAAAAGAGAATATGGAAAAAAGATTGACAGATTCTATAGAAACAGCCTTAAAAATGTCAGAAGGAGTTATTATAGTTGATGTAATTGACGGAGAAAGGCTTACTTATAGTGAAAAATTTGCCTGTGACGATTGCGGTATTTCTATGGATAAATTAGAACCTAGAATGTTCTCCTTTAATAATCCCTTTGGCATGTGTGAAGAATGTAATGGCTTAGGGTTTCATAGTCAAGTGGATCCAGAATTGTTAATTCCTGATAGGACTCTGTCTCTAAACAAAGGAGCTGTTCAATTCTATGGAATAGGCAATGAAGCTACTTATTACCATGAAATCGTATCAGGGTTAGCAAAGCTTTACGATTTTTCTATGGATGAGCCTATAGAAAATGCCCCTAAAGAGTTTATGGATGCACTTCTTTACGGAACTGATAGAGTCGTTCGCATTAACTTTGATTCTCATTTTGGAGGGTGGAAGGAAAAAGATGTAGTCTTTGAGGGTATTGTAAAAAACATGGACAGAAGGCATAGAGGGACAACGTCAGAACAGATGTTAAAGAAAATTGAGAACTTTATGTCAGATATTCCTTGCCCCAAATGCAAAGGAAAGAGATTAAATGACAATACTCTCGCAGTCACTGTTAATGATATTAATATCATCGAATTAACGGATTTGTCTGTAAAAGATAGCATAGACTTTTTCCGCAAAATTGAATTGACGCCATATGAAAAGATGATCTCTGAGCAAGTACTAATCGAATTAAAATCTCGTCTACATTTTCTGAAGGATGTAGGACTAGACTACCTGAATCTTTCTCGAAGTGCAGGCACCCTTTCGGGTGGTGAATCTCAGAGAATTCGGCTAGCCACTCAGATAGGTGCAGGTTTAGTTGGCGTTTTATATGTATTAGATGAACCTAGCATTGGTCTACACCAGAGAGATAATGAGAAGCTTCTTCAGGCTTTGAGAAACCTCACCAATCTAGGCAATACATTGATTGTAGTGGAACATGATGAGGATACCATGTATGAAGCGGATTATATTATCGATATTGGACCAGGTGCAGGCATTCACGGAGGCGAAGTAGTAGCCGAAGGAGATGTAGAAAAGATTAAAAAGTCTAGAAAGTCTATAACAGGTCAGTACCTAAGTGGCAAGAAGAGCATCCCTGTTCCATCCCAAAGACGAAAGGGAAATGGACATTTTCTTGAGATTAAAGGAGCCAAAGAGAATAATTTAAAGAACATTAATGTAAAATTCCCTCTTGGAACTTTAAACTGTGTAACGGGAGTATCTGGTTCTGGAAAAAGCACTTTGATAAATGAAATTCTCTATAAAGGTGTAGCCAACAAGACCAATCGCTTAAACAGAAAGATAGGAAAGCATAAGGAAATAGTGGGTATTGAGAATATTGACAAAGTCATTGATATTGATCAATCTCCAATAGGTCGAACACCTAGGTCAAATCCTGCCACCTATACTGGGGTATTTGATATGATTCGAGATTTATATTCTCAGACACCAGACGCAAAAGTAAAAGGATATCAAAAAGGTCGCTTCAGTTTTAATGTAAAAGGTGGGAGATGTGAAAACTGCAAGGGCGATGGCATTATAAAAATCGAAATGAACTTTCTTCCTGATGTGTATGTTCCTTGTGAAGTCTGTAAGGGGAAACGCTACAATAGAGAAACGCTTGAGGTAAAATATAAAGGAAAGAGCATTGCCGATGTCTTAGAAATGACTGTGGAAGAAGCCCTTGAATTTTTCAAGAATATTCCTAGAATCGAGCCAAAGATGCGAACGCTATACGAGGTAGGGCTAGGCTATATTAAATTAGGACAACCCTCTACTCAGTTATCTGGAGGAGAAGCACAGCGAATTAAATTGGCAACAGAGTTGAGTAAAAGGGGTACAGGCAAAACTTTATATATTTTAGATGAGCCCACTACAGGACTTCATATTGCAGATGTAGATAAATTGGTTACGGTCTTAGAACGACTAGTAGATAATGGAAACACCGTAGTCGTTATTGAACATAATTTAGATGTGATTAAAGTTGCAGATTATGTTGTTGATTTAGGTCCAGAAGGTGGAGAAGGCGGTGGGAGTATCGTCATTACAGGAACACCAGAGGAAGTGGCTCAACATGAAGGATCTTATACAGGGCATTTTCTAAAAGAAAAAATTTAGAAAATTTATGTGTTTTTTGTTTTGATTTGGAAAAAGTTTGGTATAATGCCAATATAGCCACTAGCAATCAGCGTTCAGTCATCAGTTTAGGGCACTGCTCTGCGGGTCAAAAACGATAAGCCAAAGGCGCTTTTAGTCCCTAGTGTTTAGTTAATAGCATTAGAGGATTCGTTTTGGGTCTACAAAATTATGTGCGAAAGCTCGTGTAGGGGACGACTCTGTCGTCCTGCTTAATCAACACTTACGATAGATGTAAGGTGAAAATGGAATTGTAACTAATTTAAATTTCCAATTTGTATCTTTCAAAATCGTATGTTATAATGAAAAGGTTAAAAATTTGTTTATTCAGAAGAAGAAAGTGGATATAGGAGGATTTCGATGGGATCAACAGTTGAAAAAATAGAAAAAAATGTAGCGACGGTAAAAATGGAAGTTTCAGCAGAGGACTTTAATAAAGCCGTAAACCAATCATATAATAAGAACAAAGGCAAATTTAATGTTCCAGGATTTAGAAAAGGAAAAGCACCAAGAAAGGTCATTGAAGCACAATATGGAGCGAATGTATTCTATGAAGACGCAATCGATTTTGCATTCCCAGAGGCTTATAATAAAGCTGTAGAAGAACATGAATTATTTCCAGTTTCCAGACCATCTATGGAAAGTTTAGATACAATTGATGCACAAGAAGGTCTTGTTATGACCATAAGCGTTGCTGTAAAACCTGAAGTTGAATTAGGTGAATACAAAGGCGCTGAAATCGAAAGTTTAGATTATGTAGTAACAGATGAAGACATCAATGCAGAATTAGAAAAAATTCAAAGTCAAAATGGTCGATTGGTAAGTGTTGAAGAAGGTACTGCTGCAAAAGAACAAGATACAGCTGTAATTGACTTCGAAGGATTTGTAGATGAAGTTGCTTTTGAAGGCGGTAAAGGTGAAAACTACAATCTAGTATTAGGATCAAAACAATTTATTCCAGGTTTTGAAGAACAATTAATTGGTGCAAAAGTAGGAGAAGAAGTAGACGTAAAAGTAACTTTCCCTGAAGAGTATCATGCTGCTGACTTAGCTGGAAAAGAAGCTATTTTCAAAGTAAAAGTGAACGAAATAAAGACAAAAGAATTGCCTGAAATTGATGACGAATTCGTAAAAGACATTAGTGAGTTTGATACATTAGATGAATACAAACAAGACTTAAAGGCAAAACTGCAAGAGACAAAGACAAATGAACTAAAAGAAGAAGCAAGAAACAAAGCAGCTAAATTCGCTGTAGATAACGCCACTGTTGAGATTCCTAAGCCAATGGTCGATGAAGAAATCGATAAGACAATAGAAAACTTCTCATACCGTATGCAAATGCAAGGAATCAGTATGGAAGATTATTTTAGATACACCAACTCTTCTGAAGAAGCATTTAGAGAAAGTGCAAGAGGGGATGTAGAAAACCAAATCAAGACGGATTTAGTTTTGACAAAAATAACTGAGGTAGAAAATATTCAAGCGACAGAAGAAGAAATTGCAGAAGCTATTGAAGAATATGCAAAATCTTATAATATGGAAGCAGACAAGATGAAAGAGACTATGACAGATAGTGATAAAGAATATTTCCAACAAACAGTTAAGAGAAAAAATGTAATTGCATACTTAGTTGAAAATGCAGTACAAAAGAATTAATAGATAAAAAAAGGAGTGGAATTTATGGATATGAATTTAGTTCCTATGGTTGTCGAACAAACAGGCAGAGGTGAAAGATCTTACGATATCTTTTCTAGATTATTAAAGGAGAGAATCATCTTCTTAAATGGTGAAGTTAATGATACAACGGCAAGTTTAGTTGTAGCTCAATTGCTATTTTTAGAAGCAGAAGATGCTGACAAAGACATTCAGTTGTATATTAATAGTCCTGGAGGTTCTGTTACAGCTGGTTTTGCTATATATGATACCATGAATTACATTAAAAGCGATGTCTCTACAATTTGTATTGGTATGGCAGCATCAATGGGAGCCTTCTTATTAGCTGCAGGACAAAAAGGAAAGAGATTTGCCCTTCCTAATAGTGAAATTATGATTCATCAACCACTAGGTGGCGCAAAAGGTCAATCTGTGGACGTACAAATTTACGCAAACCGATTGATTCGAACAAGAGATGAAATCAATAGAATATTAAGTGAAAAAACAGGTCAACCTATCGAAGTCGTTCAAAAAGATACAGACAGAGATAATTTTATGAATGCTAAAGAGGCAAAAGATTACGGTTTGATCGACAAAGTTATTACTTCAAGGTAAGTGAGGTGTTATAGTGGCAAAAAATGACGAACAACATATAAATTGTTCATTTTGTGGAAAAACTCAAAATCAAGTAAAGAGAATGGTCGCAGGACCAGGTGTTTATATTTGCAATGAGTGCATCGACCTTTGTCAAGAAATTGTAGGCGAAGAATATGTCTACGAAGATATTAATCTTGGTGATATTCCGGTACCACATGAAATAAAAGATTTTCTAGATGAATTTGTTATCTCACAAGAGAGAGCGAAGAAATCTTTATCTGTTGCAGTATACAATCATTACAAGAGGATTAATGCTGAGCAAATTGACGATGTTGAACTTCAAAAGAGCAATATCCTTTTATTAGGGCCTACTGGTTCAGGTAAGACTTTATTAGCTCAGACTCTAGCAAAAATCTTAAACGTCCCTTTTGCTATTGCAGATGCCACATCTTTGACAGAAGCAGGTTATGTAGGGGAAGATGTAGAAAATATTTTACTAAAATTGATTCAAGCTGCTGATTATGATATTGAAAGAGCGCAAACAGGTATCATCTATATTGACGAAATTGACAAAGTCGCTCGAAAAAGTGAAAACCCATCCATTACCCGTGATGTTAGCGGTGAGGGCGTTCAGCAAGCATTGCTCAAGATTCTTGAAGGTACAGTAGCAAATGTTCCTCCACAAGGTGGAAGAAAACATCCTCATCAAGAGTTCTTGCAGATTGATACCACGAATATTTTATTTATTCTTGGTGGTGCATTTGATGGAATCGAAAAGATCATTGCAAAACGTAGTGGTAGTAAGGCAATTGGATTTGGTGCCGATGTCAAAGGAAAAAAAGATTCCAATAGCATTAAGTTATTAAAAGAGATTCAGACAAAAGATTTACTAAAATATGGTCTAATTCCTGAGTTTATAGGTAGGGTTCCAATTATCACTACATTAGAGCCATTGGATGAAAGTGCCTTAATAAGAATCTTAACCGAACCTAAAAATGCTTTAGTTAAACAATATCAAAGATTGTTCGAAATGGATGATGTAGAATTAATTTTTGAAGAAGGTGCCTTAAAAGCAATCGCAAAAAAGGCTCTTAAAAACGAAACAGGTGCTAGAGGTTTAAGAGGAATTATTGAAGAAGTGATGTTAGACGTAATGTACGATGTTCCTTCTCAAAAGGACATTATCAAGTGCATTATTTCTGAAGAAACCATCACAAAAAACAAAGCACCTCTTCTAGTATACAGAGAAAAACAACTAGAAGAACCTAAGAAAACAAGTAAAAAGAAAAGCGACGAAGAAAGCGCTAGCTGAGAAAAAGCTCTAGAGAGAACCTCTAGAGCTTTTTTAAGCAATCAGCGTTCACGGGTGGCCAACGAACTTTCGAAGTTTTTTGCTTTTCTTAGAACTTAAAACGTACTACTTGCAACAAATCTTTTTAAAAGGAAATGACAGCATTCGCACTTTTTTTGTTGTAATAATTGCATAAGATAGTTAAAATGATATAATGATAAACGAATAGACTGTTTTTGTTAAGGAGGACTTAGGGTTTGGACGATACCATTAAATATATAGAAGAGCCAAATGAAATTTTTCAAGATAAAGAATACCCCCTAATCCCATTAAGGGGATTAAGTGTATTTCCAGGAATGGTTTTACACTTTGATGTAGGGCGAACAAAGTCTATAAATGCATTAGAAGAAGCTATGGCAGATGATCAAAATGTTATATTGGTCTGTCAAAGGAATGCAGATGTAGATGATCCAGAACCAGAAGATTTGTATTCAGTAGGTACATTAGCTGTTGTAAAACAACTCTTAAAGATGCCAGGAAATGTTATTCGAGTTTTAGTAGAAATTGAAGGCAGGGCATTGATTACAGAATATACGGAACAAGAAAACTTTTTTAAAGTTCATATACAAGAGATTAAAGGAGAACAACTAAAAGATAAAGAATCAAAAGCTTTATTGCGAATGACGAAACAATCTTTTATAACTTACCTGGGTTTGACGAAGAAATCATCACCAGATATCATTTTGGCGATGGATTCTATTAAAAACACAGATCAACTACTAGACGTCATTGGAGCAAATTTGCTTTTAGATATTGAAGAAAGCCAGGATTTACTTCAAGAACTCGATACGAAAAGACGTGTATACAAAATATACGAAGTATTAGTAAAGGAATTAGAGCTTCTTGAAATAGAAAAGGATATTGACGACAAAGTCAAAGACCAAATGGATAAGCAGCAAAAAGAATATTATCTAAGAGAGCAAATGCGTGTCATTCAAGAAGAGCTTGGAGATGGCTCTACTTCTAATAGTATTGAAGAGTATAGAGAAAAATTATCTAAGCTGGATTTAGAGGATGAAATCAAAGAAAAAGTAGAAAAGGAAATCTCAAGGTTAAGCAAAGTTCCATCAGGAACAAGTGAGGCTGGAGTTATCCAAACTTATATTGAATGGATTCTAGATTTACCTTGGAATACAGAAACAGAAGAGTTCATCGAACTAAAGGAAGCTAGAAAGATTCTAGATGAAGATCATTATGCTTTAGATAAAGTAAAGGAAAGAATTCTAGAGTATTTAGCGGTAACAAAACTATCAAATTCATTAAAGGCACCTATTTTATGCTTAGTAGGACCTCCAGGTGTAGGTAAAACTTCCATAGCAAAATCCATATCTCGTGCTATAGGTCGTAAATTTGTTCGAATGTCTTTAGGTGGAATGAGAGACGAAGCTGAGATTCGTGGACATCGTCGTACTTATGTAGGAGCTATCCCTGGAAGAATTATTTACAATATTAAACAAGCTGAAAGCAAAAATCCACTATTTCTTCTAGATGAAATAGATAAAATGAGTCAAGATTTTAGAGGGGATCCAGCATCTGCTCTATTAGAGGTACTTGATCCAGAACAAAACACAACATTTACAGACAATTATTTAGAACTTCCGTTTGACTTATCAAAAGTGATGTTCATTACCACTGCTAATAGCACAAGTACGATACCAGGTCCACTATTAGACCGTATGGAAATCATTGAACTATCGGGTTATATGGCTCAAGAAAAATTAGAAATCGCTAAAAAATATCTTTTGCCAAAACAAACCGAAATGAACGGATTAAAGAAGAGTAATATCAAGATTTCTGAAGAGACTTTAATGGAAGTGATCAATTACTACTCTCGGGAATCTGGAGTACGTGGATTAGAAAGATTGATTGCGCGTATTTGTAGAGTAGTAGCTAGAATTATCGTAGAAGATAATAAAAAATCTGTTACTGTAAATAATAAAAACTTAGAGAAATTCTTAGGATCAAGGAAATACTTCTATGATATTATCGAAGACAAAAAAGAAATTGGCTTGGTCAACGGCTTGGCTTGGACATCTGTAGGTGGAGAGACATTACAAATTGAAGCTATTTCTATGCCAGGAAAAGGAAAGGTCGAACTTACCGGACATTTAGGGGATGTAATGAAGGAATCAGCTCTAGCAGGAATTAGTTATATCCGCTCTAAAACAAAAGATCTAGGTATTGATGAAAACTTTTATAAAGAATTAGATATTCACCTTCACGTTCCAGAAGGAGCCATACCAAAGGATGGTCCCTCTGCAGGAATTACCATGACTACTGCGTTAATATCTATGTTGACAAAAACGCCAGTAAATCAGAATCTAGCTATGACTGGAGAAATCACTCTGAGAGGAAGAGTGCTGCCAATTGGTGGAGTAAAAGAAAAGCTTTTAGCCGCTCATCGAGCAAATATTCGAAATATCATTATTCCTAAGGAAAATGAGAAGGATCTAGATGAAATACCAGATAATATTAAAAAAGAGCTTCATATTTCCACTGTAGGCAATATGGAAGAGGTTATTCAATTGGTGTTTCATGGTGATTTATAATGAAAATCAATAATGTTCATTTGATTATTAGTGCAGTAAATGCAAAGCATTATCCACAACACGACCTACCAGAAGTTTTGCTTTTAGGTAGGTCGAATGTGGGCAAATCTTCGTTTATTAACACAATGATCAACAGAAAAGCCCTAGCTAGAACCAGTTCTCAGCCTGGAAAAACCCGAACGATTAATTTTTATAATGTAGAAGATCTTTTTTGCTTTGTAGATATGCCTGGTTATGGATACGCCAAGGTATCTAGAGAGGAAAGAAAAGACTTTAAGAGGATGATCGAAGAATATATAAAAAAACGTGAAAATCTAACAATTGTCATACACCTAATTGATTTTCGCCATGAGCCTACTGCTGACGATATAGAAGTGCATAATTGGCTTAGAAAGATGGACATAACTCCTATCGTCGTAGCCACAAAAATTGACAAAGTAAAGAACAATGACTACCGAAAAAATATAAAACAAATCGTTCAAGCATTCGACTTAGAAGATCCAGAAGATATTATCTTGTTTTCTTCTACTGCAAAAAGAGGAAAAGAAGAATTGATGGGAATTCTAGATGAAATCTTTTTGGATCAAGAATAAGGGATAATCTTATAATCTAATGCAGAGGCACTTAGAAATTTTTGGTTGGACGGAAAAAAATTAAGGTGGTCGGGTGGTCAGGTGGTCAGGAAAACCTAAACTCGCCTATAGGCGAGGTAAAGAAAAGAAAGATACTTCGGCTAAAGCCTCAAGGATCTAAGACCCAAGAGAAATACCCTAAACTGATTGCTGAACGCTAGTGGCTGATTGCTAATCCAAAAGGAATACTCAAACAAAAAGACAGAGTAAATGACATTTACTCTGTCTTTTTGTTTGAGAATTTATCGAGCAAATCAACGATATCGGATAATTGCTCATTTTTGTTTTTGTTTTGATCTACATTTTGGTGTTCAAAAGATTCAAATTGTTGATCTTCATTTATGCCTAGGTTATCTTCTTCTACAGAATCGTCAACGCGAGAAATTTCTGCGGTGCTTTGAAGTAATTTGAGTATGTTGACGGTTTGTTTGATTTTTGTGTATTTATCTCTTGGCATGAAAAGTTTTAGATTATCTAGTATGTATTCTGCCTTGACTTCTAGCGATTGTGCAGTTTTAATGCCGTTGATGCTATTTTTTATTTTATCTATTGTGTGGAGCCTTGATATCGTATTGTTGACTTGTCGATTGGCGCTTCCTGATAAATAAGGAGACATCTCTTGGGCAATCTCTAGACCTTCCTTAAGGGTCATTGGTCTAACGCTTACTGTATTAATGGAAGGTTCGCTTTGAATTTTTGTTAGTGAGCCTATATCATGTTTTATGCTATTTAACTTGATTAAAGCTCTTAAGAGAATTTGATTTTTTGGTTGAAGATAAGGGTTAAGCGTTTCTACAGCTTGAATGACGTCTTCTGTATCTTCACTATAGCTTGCCTCAAAGTCCGTATTGACAACTTGATGCCCTATTGGCTCTTGAGTGATATCATCTAAAGGAAAGGCTTTTCTATACAATGGAAGTTGACTATGGCCTTTTGGCCCCCACTCGTATGATCTGTTTTTATTCATATACAACACTCCAAGTTTATTTACTATAATCTATGCTTCTCCAATTTCATATAGACCTAGCTGTGCATAAGGTGTTTCATTGATTCATTTGGGGATTATGTACCTAGTCTATCAGCCCCCAAATGAATCAAAAGGATTAACCTTTATTGTATTAATTTGCTACTAGGATTTCCTGAGGTGATTCACGGATCCTAAAAAATATCAAATCCGTCTCCACATAGACATAATATTACGATTAAGATTAATAGCCAATTGTCTCCTAAATTAAATTTATCAAAAATATTGTCTCCACAACCATCATCTTTAAGTAGTAAAAAGACTACAAGTAAAATTACAATAATCAAAAGCGTATTATCATCATCGAATATACCTTCTAAAAAACCCATACTTACCTCCCTATTATATATAGGAAATGGCATTGGCCATTTCCCAAACTCTTATTTCCCTATAGTCTATATTCTATACAGGGACTTCTTATGCAATTTTTAATATGTGTTTCTTTGCACGGTGCATTATTTTGAAAAATTTACTCTGGTGTATATTACGTTAAGCAATTCATATGGTGATGAATTAATTGTGTTTTTTACGTAATTTTCTTAATTAGTGAATATGATCACTAATAGTAAGAAGAAGAACAACAATGTTTCGTCATTATCCCCGCATATACCACAGCTGTCAAATAATACAATTAATAACAAGAAAAACATTAATAGTGTTGAACAATCACAGTTATCTCCAAAAAAACAAGACATTTATTTACCTCCTAAATTAATGATATTGGCATTGCTTAGTTCATATTACGCAGATGTAGAGGAAAGTGTGAAAAAATAAAGCACAATTTAAAAACAAGGACATAGAATACTATTGAGAACTTATAAATGGGAGGGATTCATATCAAAGACAAAGAGGTAATGGATATGATCAAGAAAGTCGATGATCTAAAACAGAAAGACGAAGCGCTGTATGAGAAAAAAGTTGACGAACTAAAAAATACCATCGGTAAAGATAAAGTAGATAAGAAGTTAAAAGAGTTGGATAAAAAATACGGTAATCAATTGAATGACTCAATAAATAAGATTAGCGAATTTAAAAAAACAGCTTCTAACGAAGAAGTAGCTCAATTAATTCTAGATATGAAAGATAAACTCTCAAAAGAAGACCAAAAGAAATTTGATAAGTTCCTAAAGATGGCAAAAAACTATATGAAAGATATTTAATGGGGGTAGAGATGTCAATTTTAAATAATTTATTAAATTCCGATCCGGAAGCAGCTGAAAAGCGCAAGGAGATCAATGAAAAGAAATTGGCTGAAAAAAAGGAAAGACGAGCAAAAAAACTTGCAGAGACAAAAGCAAGACGTGAAAAGATAAAAGCAGAGAAGGCAGAAAGGTTAGCCAAAAGAAAAGGAGCGAGAAAACAAAAGGTTAAGGATATAAATGAGAATAGAGAAGAAGATATAGATATTAAAGAAGAATTAGAAGAAGCAAAAGAAGAAACACAAAAAGAAAGCGAAGAAATTCAAGAAGATAATAAGGAAGTAGAAGAAGTCAAATACATCAAAACAAGATCACGAAAAAGAAATAACTAATATCATATTATCACCCTTTTTCTCGTTTGCACATAGATTATAGCAAACGCAGGAAAGGGGTGTTTGCTATTTCTAGACGAAAAAAAATTGATAGTAGATTGTTAAATCGAATTCAAAAAAACAATGATGAGAATGTTTCCATCATTATATTATATAAGGATTTCAATAAACTAAGTAAGAGAAAAGCATTAGAAAATTGTGATTGTACAATAAAGTATAATTTAGACCTTATTGATGCTGTAGCTGTAGATATACCAGCATCAAGAATAGAGGAACTATCGAAGTTGCCGGAAGTCAATTTTATTGCTGACGATTCAAAAGTGACGACGCAAATGGAAATCGTACGAGGTACTGTTGCCAGTGACGTATCAGAGGATCTAGGATATGATGGGAGCAATATAGGCGTGGCTGTACTAGATACAGGGGTATATCCTCATGAGGATCTAACTGCAAAAGAAAATCGAATCGTTGCGTTTAAAGATTTTGTCAATAACTACACTAGTCCATATGATGATAATGGTCATGGTACCCATGTAGCTGGAATTATTGCTGGAGACGGAACAGCTTCTAAAGGCAAGTATAGAGGCATTGCCCCAAAGTCAAAAATCATCGGCGTAAAGGTAATGAATGCCGATGGAGGGGGGGCAACCTCTGATATTGTCGCTGGCATGCAATGGGTTTTAAATAATAGAGACAAATACAATATTAAAATTATGTCCTTGTCGCTTGGATCTAATCCAGATCTTAGAGAATATGATGACCCGTTAGTAAAAGGGGTCAATGCATTATGGTCTAAGGGGGTGGTAGTAGTTACTGCAGCAGGAAATGCAGGACCAGAAAGTACTACTATTAACTCTCCAGGGATTAGTCAAAAGGTCATAACTGTAGGATGTTCCGATGCAAAGGGAACTGTAGATATAAAAGATGATACTATTGCTGAGTTCTCTAGTCGTGGTCCTACTGCTTCAAAAAAAACAAAGCCAGATTTAGTAGCTCCAGGAGTTAAAGTAAATTCTTTAAAGACAAATAAACAGTACGTACCTAATGAGAATGCCGCATTGTCAAAAGAGAGAGGTTATGTTCAGTTAAGTGGTACGTCCATGTCTACGCCGGTAGTTTCAGGTGCTTTAGCTCTACTATTACAAAAAGAGCCTAATTTGGCTCCAGATACAATTAAGAAGAGATTGTTAAAATCAACAGATAAAATTGCAGGCGGTAGATACGATCAAGGTAGAGGCTCTTTAAATATTAAAAAACTCTTATCATAATGAAATAGAAGAAATCATATAATGAACTAGGTGATTATATGAAAAAATATACGAAAGCATTGATAATCGTTGCTCTTTTATTGATGGGCATAACAGTGTGGAATTGGAAAAGTAATCAGGTAAGACTTACTAATGGCAGTATCTATTTAGGGTATTTTACTCAGGTCCCTCCTAATTATGAGGAATTACTACAACAGACTTATGGTCAATCTCCTCACTATGCTAATTTTGGAGATGTAAAAATAAGTATTGAAAAAACCATAAAAGAAAAATACTATATTGTCTATTCTTGGGTAAATGGTGACCAGAGTTACTTTGCAGTAAATTCAATTATTGAAAATACAAAGAAAAATAAACTAAACAAAGATGATTTTAGTAGTATGTATATTAAAGATGACAAGGGAAATACACTCTTTCCCTTGCCATATTATAGTATCGTAGATTTTCCTTCAGATCAACCACTAGGCTGGAAGCAAATACTATACGTAAAATTCTACCCATTAGACAAAGATGTGAAAACTGTAGATATATATATTACATACAAAGGGGAGCAGAAAGTTATTGAAGATGTACCAGTATCTTGAAAGGGGAAAGCTGACAGCGGAAAGCGGAATAGCCACCATTTGGTGGCTTTTGTTTTTTCAGCTTTCTGCATTCAGCTTTCCGCTAATAGATTTTTTGCTAAGCAACTAGTTTCTTCCTACTTACATAAATTTATGGTATACTAACACTCATAAAGTATTGGTGACGGTGGATGAAGGATAGAATAATTGAAGAGGCTAAAAAATTAAATATCGATTTGATTGGATTTACGAATGCGGATGTTTTTCATGAGGCTAAATCTGCAATTGAGGATAGAATAGATAAGGAAAATCTGTCTCCTTTTTTACCGCTAGATTTAGAAAAAAATACAAATCCTTTAAAAGTATGGGATGAAGCAAAGTCCATTATTAGCATTGGGATTTTTTATAAGCATGACATCCTCTTTGGAGAAGATGAGTCAAATGGTGGCAAAATCTCTAGGGTGGCTTGGGGAAAAGACTATCACATTGTTTTAATGGACAAGATGAATAGACTTATGAGTACCATTCAGGCAATCTATCCTCAATTAGAGTACAAGCCATTTACGGATAGTGGTTTTTTATTAGATCGAGCTATTGCTGAACGAAGCGGATTGGGTTATTATGGAAAAAATGGCTTTATCATCAATCCCCTCTACGGAAGCTACATATTCTTAGGTCATATACTCGTCAATGTAGACATTGAAGAAAATGCAAAGAAAATGAATTCTAAATGCGGCCCTTGTAAAAGGTGTATTACCGCCTGCCCTACAGGAGCCCTAGAGGAAGGACAAGGCTTCCGTTCTAAGAAGTGTATTTCCTATTTGACTCAAAAAAAAGAGTTTCTAAATAGAGAAGAAAGAAAATCTTTAGGCAATAGCCTCTATGGTTGCGATATTTGCCAAGAGGTCTGTCCTATGAATAAAGGAAGTCTTCTTTCAAAAGAAGGACAGTTTGCACCGGATTTATCTACAGTAAAACCAAAACTCAAAGATCTATTAAAGATGGACAATAAAACCTTTAAGAAAAATTACGGGAGTACAGCAGCAGGTTGGAGAGGAAAAAAGAATCTCCAAAGAAACGCCATCATTGTAGCTGGCAATGTACAAAGTGAAGAAAATTTTCGATTATTAATAGACACATTAAAGGACAATAGACCAGATATTCGACTCTATGCTATGCTATCTCTATTAGAGTACGGAGAAAAGGGAAGAGTATTAGTGGAAAAGAGTTTGGTATTAGAGGATGAAGAATTCAAACAAAAATACGTGGAAAGCGGAAAACTGAAAGGGGAAGACTAGCCACCTGTGGTGGCTTTAATTTAATGGCATATGAACGGAGTAAACTGTCTCTACGAACTTAGAGGCTAGGTGTTATACGCTAGAGGCAAGAAAATCAAGATCTTTCGGCTAAAGCCTCAAGGATGATATGCTTTTCTCTATCTCGCCTAAAGGCGAGTGTAGGTTTTTCTTTCCACTTTCCCCATTCCGCTTTCAGCAAAAAAGAGGTGATTAACGTGAATAGAATGATAATAGATGTTCAAGATGGTCAGGTTTGTATTGCCATTACAAAAGAGAATAAATTAGACCATTTTTTTATAGAGAGAGCAACAGGATCTGAACATTATGGAAACATTTATATAGGGAGAGTAGAGCAGATTAAACCAGGCATTCAAGCGGCCTTTGTCAATATTGGAGAAGGAAAAAATGGTTTGCTTCATCAAAAGGATATTCATCCCAATGATGAAAACCTGCCCATTGAAAAATGCGTTAAAAAAGGGCAAGAATTGATCGTTCAGGTTAAAAAAGAAGCTATTGGAGATAAGGGTCCTCGGTTGACAACAAAATGTTCTCTATCTGGACATTTTCTAGTTTTATTGCCAATGGAAAAAAAGGTTTATATCTCTAAAAAAATTAGGAATACGGATGAAAAAAATCGATTAATGAAGATTGCAAAAAACCTTAAAGGCCAAGATTATGGGCTTATAGTGCGAACGGAAGCAGAAGGTGCAGAAGAAGAAAACATAAAAAGAGAATTAGATTATCTTCTTAGCAAGTGGAAAAAGGTAAATCCTATAGAAATTGCCCCAAAGCTATTGTTAAGAGATTCCTCTATTGTAGGTCGGATGATAAGAGATTACTATAATGAAGAAATTGATGATATTATAGTAAATGGAAGAGAAATTTTAGAAGAATTAGAAAGATATTTTAGTATCTACTTTTTAGAAAGTGTAGAGAAGATAAAATATATAGAACAACCATATCTCTTAAATTACTGTGGATTAGAAGATCAAGTAAATGAATTGTTTGATCGCAAGGTATGGTTGGAGAGCGGTGGATATATTGTTATTGATTATACAGAAGCTTGTACGGTAATTGACGTAAATAGTGGAAGGTTTACTGGTCATAATAATATGGAAGAAACCTTTTTAAAGATTAATCTAGAAGCTACTGAAGCAATAGCAAATCAAATTCGATTGAGAAATATCGGTGGTATTATTATCATTGATTATATAAATATAAAAAAAATGGAAGAGCAGAAGACTGTAGTAGATTACTTAGAGAAATGCCTTGAAAAAGATAAATTAAAGACAAAAATATATGGCTTTACTGAGCTTTGTATTTTACAAATGACACGAAAGCAACAGGGAAAGAGATTAAATAGGATACAAACAGAGGAGTGTAAAATTTGCGTAGGGACAGGTTATCTTCCGAAGCAAGAAGTTCTATTTTACAAAGCTATGTCTATAATGGAAAGAAATAAGAATCTCTTAAAACAAAATACCCTTTTTCTTAAAGTGAATCCTTATTTAAAAGAACTCATTGTAGAGAAAAGAGAAAAAAATGAGCATAATGTAGTTCAAATGATTGAGGAGTATTATAAGGTTAAAGTGCAAATTGAAGTTAGTCCTTTTATGGAGTTTGGGGAAATAATTATTTTTTAAGGTGGTCAGGTAGTCAGCAAATATGCGACTGACGTCGCAGTGAACGATGAACATGGAACAATGAATAATGAACAATTTGAAAGAGTAATAAGGATCGCATATTTGTGTTTTTCAATATAATAGTGCTTGTCGTTTGTTCGAAAAACTACAAAAAAATTTGACTTCGAACAAGCGTCTGTGCTATACTAATTTGACGTACGAGGTACGTTGAAGCCGCACGAGAGAGGTTATAAAGCCATTTGGCTACCTGGTAGGCGAGACTGGATTGAGGAGGTGTTTTATAGTATGTACGCTATAATTAAAAGTGGTGGAAAACAATATTGTGTTCAAGAAGGCGACATTATCGAAGTTGAAAAATTAAACGTGGCTGAAGGTCAAGCTGAAGTAAACTTTGAAGATGTTTTAGCTATTAACAATGGAGAAATGGTAGTTGGTACTCCAAATGTTGCTGGTGCTGTTGTTTCTGCAGAAGTTGTAGAACAAGGTAAAGGCAAAAAAGTAATCATCTACAAATACAAATCTAAAAAAGATTATAGAAGAAAACAAGGTCATAGACAACCATATACAAAAGTTAAGATTACTAGTATCTCAGCTGGAAAGTAATATCCTATGATTCGTTGTAAAATCAGTAGAAAAGATGGACGTATTTCCTCTGTGAACATTGCTGGACATAGTGGATACGACATCATTGGATATGACATTGTATGCGCTGCAGTATCCGCATTATCTATTACGGTGCTGAATGGACTTACAGAGTATGTCAAAGCAGACATTAAGTACGAGATAAAAGACGATGGATATATTGACTTTGAAATACTGGATACAGATGATAAAGTCAAGATTTTACAAATAGATGCTATTGTTGAAACTTTTTATCTAGGACTTAAAAGTATCGAATTAAATTACAGTGAATATATAAAAGTACAAGAATGAACGGAGGTGTACTAAAATGATAAAAATGAATTTACAATTATTTGCCCATAAAAAAGGGGTAGGTAGTTCTCGAAATGGTAGAGATAGTGAATCAAAACGATTAGGCGTTAAAAGAGCGGATGGACAATTTGTACTAGCTGGAAATATATTAGTAAGACAGAGAGGTACAAAGATTCACCCAGGTGTTAATGTAAAAAGAGGTGGAGACGATACTTTATTTGCAACAGCAGACGGCATCGTGAGATTCGAAAGAAAAGGTAGAGACAAAAAACAAGTTAGTATATATCCAAGAGAAGCTATGTAAGATGACAGCCACCTCAAATGAGGTGGCGTTTTTAATAATTAAGGTGGTCAGGTGGTCAGGTAGTCAGGTGGTCAGGTGGTCAGGTAGTCAGGTGGTCAGGTGGTCAGGTGGTAGGGTGGACAGAAAAACCCTTACTCGCCTATGGGCGAGATAATGACGGGGGCTCCTCCTCTAGTCATCCTGAGGAGCTTGCGACGAAGGATCTTTGCTTTCTGACTATTAAAGCATACCATATGAATTGGAGTTTTTTAAATTTTAAATTCTCAATTCTAAATTGTTTTTATAGGGCTATCTTAATAAAAAAGTGGGTATAACTAAGGATATATTGTTTCGCAAAGAGAGAGTGATAAAATGTTCGTAGATAGAGTACAAATTGATATAAAAGCTGGGAATGGTGGTCATGGGAGCATGGCTTTTCGTAGAGAAAAATACGTTCCTAATGGAGGACCAGCAGGTGGAGACGGTGGAAAAGGCGGAGATGTGGTTTTTAAAGTCGATTCTAATCTTAGAACTCTAGTGGATTTTCGATATAAGAGAAAACACGAGGCACCTTCTGGTGGAAATGGAGAAGGTAGTAATCGTTCAGGAAAAGCAGGTGAAAATTTGATTATTGGAGTACCTCCAGGTACTGTAATCTTCAATAAAGATACTGGAAATATTATTGCCGATTTAACTGAAATGGATGAAGAAGTCATCATTGCAAAAGGTGGCAAAGGTGGAAGAGGCAATCAGCATTTTGCCACTGCCACAAGACAAGCACCTCACTTTGCTGAAGGTGGCGAAAAAGGTCAAGAGCTTACGGTTGTGTTAGAATTAAAATTGTTGGCAGATGTAGGTTTACTAGGATTCCCTAATGTTGGGAAATCAACATTTCTATCTGTAGTATCAAAAGCAAAGCCAAAAATTGCAAATTATCATTTTACTACACTAGTGCCCAATTTAGGCGTTGTTAAATGGAAGGACTACCCTAGTTTTGTAGTAGCAGATATTCCTGGAATTATTGAAGGAGCCAATGAAGGTGCAGGACTAGGTCATCAGTTTTTAAGGCACGTAGAGAGAACAAAGCTGTTAATTCATATACTAGATGTTTCTGGGTTTGAAGGCAGAGATCCTTATGATGATTTTAAAAAGATTAATCTAGAATTAGAAAAACACAATAAAAAATTATCAGAAAGAAGACAGATCGTAGCATTAAATAAAGCCGATGTTGTAGAAGATTTATCCACTTTAGATGAATTGAAGGAAAAATTAATACAAGACGGTTTTGAAGTGTTTGTTTTATCTGCTGCAACAAATCAAGGCATTGAAGCAATATTAGACCGTACAGCTACATTATTGAAAGAAATTGGAGAGGTAGAGCCAATTTTTGAGGTAAATGAAGAAGAGGCGCAAAAGGTATATCGCCCAACCTTTGAGAAAGATTACAGAGTACGAAGAGAGAACGATTATTATGTTATTGAAGGAGAACTAGTAGAGCGATTGCTCACTTCTGTAAATTTTGATGATTACGATTCTGTAGCTTATTTCCAGAAAGTATTAAGAGATAAAGGTGTCATTCGAGATCTTGAAGATTTGGGGATCGAAGACGGAAAAATAGTACGTATGGGTGATATCGAATTTGAATATTTTAAATAGGAGGAAAAAATGCTAAATAGCAAACAGAGAAATTTTTTGAGATCTCTTGCTCATCATGAGCCGGACATTATTCACATTGGCAAGGAAGGTATTACACCTAATATTGTAGTTCAAACCAAAGATGCCTTGAAAGCTAGAGAACTAGTAAAAGGTAAGGTGCAACAAAATTCACTTGAAGAGGTAAAAGAAGTGGCAGAAAGTTTAGCAACTTCTACAAGTGCAGAGATCGTTTGTGTTATTGGAAATAAATTTGTATTATATAAACACAATCATACAAAGCCTATTATTGAACTCCCCAAATCAAAAGGAAAATAAGGAGCAAGCCAAGTGAAAAATGAGGAGAGAAAGAAAGTTGGTATACTTGGAGGGACATTTAATCCAATTCATTTTGGTCATCTTTTGTTAGCTGAATCAGCAAGAGATCAACTTCAATTAGATAAAGTTCTTTTTATTCCAACAGGAACAAATCCTTACAAACAGGATATTGAGGATGCAGGGGTAAATCATCGGTATAATATGACGAAAATAGCAACTGTATCTAATCCCTATTTTGATATCTCTAAGATCGAAATGGAACGAGAAGGGGTTACTTATACAGTTGATACTTTAAAGGAATTAGATGAAATCTATGAGGACACTGATTTCTACTTTATATCAGGGGCAGACATTATTTTTCAGATTCATCAGTGGAAAGATGCTAAAATTGTATTAAAAAAGCTAAAAATTGTGACCACCTTTCGACCAGGATACGATGGTAAATGCTTGATACGAAGGATTAGGGAGCTTAATGAAAACTACGGTGCCAATATTACCAATCTTGATACCCTAGAAATAGATGTATCTTCATCAGAAATAAGATCTCGAGTAAAAAAAGGACATTCTATTAGGTACTTACTACCACAAAGGGTGCTAAAATATATATATGAGAATAATCTGTACAGGTGAAGTCGTTAGACGCTAGTCCTTAGTCCCTAGTATTTGGGTATTCCTTAAAGGTCATTTTAGCTACCGAAGATAGCTAAATGCTAGTGACTATAGACTAGTGTCTAGGGTCTAAGCAGGCGGCGCCTGCGCCAAGGGGGTGTTTTCTTGAATTACGACCAAATTGAAGGTAAATTAAGGGGGATCCTATCAGAGCATAGGTTTTTACATTCAATAGGTGTAGTTGAATGTGCCAGCGATTTAGCAATGAGGTATCATTGTGATATCGAAAAAACAAGAATAGCAGCAATTAGTCATGACTGCGCTAAAGAAATGAAGACGGAAGAGCTAATGGTCATTGCAAAGGATGAGAATCTAGAACTAGATGAGGTGATTCTTGCAGAACCTCAATTATTGCATGGACCTGTAGGGGAATTTGTAGCAAAGAGGGATTTTGGTATACAGGATGAAGAAGTATTGAATGCCATACATTATCACACTACAGGCAGGGCAAAAATGTCTACTTTGGAAAAAATCATCTATTTGGCTGATATTATAGAAAAGAACAGGTCTTATAACGGTATAGAAGAAGTAAGAAAATTATCAAAAATCGATTTAGATCAAGCGATTTTACGAGCTATTGATAATACGGTGCATTTTGTCATTTCGATGAATGCATTATTACATCCACAGACGATAGACGCTAGAAATTCAATATTATTAGAATATAAATGATAAGGAGAATTATATGGATCAAAAGACAGCAGAATTTGTTGAATTAATTAAGAAAAGTATAGATGATAAACAAGGCTTTGATATTGAAGCTATTGATGTAAAAGGTTTGACTTCGTTAGCAGATGTGTTTGTTATTGCAAGCGGCTCATCTGACCGTACTGTTCAAGCTATTGCAGACAATATCGAAGACAATGCCACAAAACTAGGTATAGAACCCATAGGCAGAGAAGGTCGTCAAGGAGGCCGCTGGATCCTACTAGACTACAATCAAGTAGTCGTCCACATATTTCATCAAGAAGAGAGAACTTTCTATAATTTAGAAAGACTGTGGAGTGACGGACGAAAGCTGTAAGTTTTATGTTCTAAGTTGTAAGTTCTATGTAGAAGTTGTAAGTTTTAGTTCTAAGTTCTAAGTTTTATGTAAAAGCACTTCGTCGCCTATGTTGACTTGATTTTTACTTAAAACAAGATTAGCTAATGCTACATGCTATTTGCAGGTATCTTGTCAATTAGGTGACTTTTGCTTTTACTTAGAACATACGACTTAGAACTTACAACTAATGTGTTTGACATGCAAATTAATGTTCATTATAATGATAAAAGATGGTAAATAAAGCGCCTATGGCGCTCTTTTTATAGGGAGTAATTTTTTATTTATAGAAGGTTCATTTCTGAGGGGAATTGAGGAGGCAAAAGAATGTCATCGTATAATTTTAAGAAGATAGAAAGAAAGTGGCAAAAGGAGTGGGAGGAAAAGGAAGTTTTTAAGGCAATTGATTTTTCCGAGAAACCAAAGTTTTTTGGTTTGGTTGAATTTCCATATCCTTCAGGTGTAGGGCTACATGTAGGACATGTTCGCGCTTACACTTCTCTAGAAGTAATATCGAGAAAAAGAAGATTAGAAGGTTATAATGTATTATTTCCAATTGGTTGGGATGCTTTTGGTTTGCCAACTGAGAATTATGCTATAAAAACAGGAAGACATCCAAGAGTTGTAACAGATGAAAATATTGAAGTTTTCACGAATCAGCTAAAAGAAATAGGATACTCTTTTGATTGGGATCGAACAGTTGACTCTACAGATCCAGACTATTATAAGTGGACTCAGTGGATCTTTCTAAATTTATTTGAAAAGGGTTTTGCTTATAAAGATACAAC
Organism: Alkalibaculum bacchi; assembly: GCF_003317055.1. Lineage (NCBI taxonomy): Bacteria > Bacillati > Bacillota > Clostridia > Eubacteriales > Eubacteriaceae > Alkalibaculum > Alkalibaculum bacchi. Next base: position 202,742 of record NZ_QNRX01000002.1, on the reverse strand, counting down.
TTATGTTAATTTCTGCAATGATTGTAAAGTTGTTTTGGCCAATGAAGAATCTCAGGGTGGAGTTTGCGATCGATGTGGCAGTGAAGTTGTGCAAATGGAAAAAGATGTATGGTTCCTAAAGATTAGAGAATACGCAGATAAACTATTAGATGGTTTGGATGAAGTTCATTTTCCACCTAGAATTCGATTAGAACAAGAAAACTGGATTGGAAGATCTTATGGTGCTCAGGTAGATTTTTCGATTAAGGATTCTAAAGAAAAATTAACTGTATTTACTACAAGACCAGATACATTGTACGGTGCAACGTTTATGGTTATTGCACCAGAACATCCGCTTTTAGAGAATATGAAAGATCGAATCAGCAATTTGGACGAGCTCACTCAGTATCAAGAGCAAGCGAGGAAAAAGACCGAATTCGAAAGAGTTCAGTTGGCAAAAGAAAAGACAGGTGTAGAAATAAAAGGTATTTCTGCTATTAATCCTCTTAATGGAAATAGTATTCCAGTATGGATTGCAGACTATGTCATGATGGGTTACGGTACAGGCGCTATTATGGCCGTTCCAGGGCATGATACACGTGATTGGGAATTTGCAAAGAAATTTAACCTACCTATTGTTGAAGTAATTAAGGGTGGAAATGTTCAAGAAGAAGCCTATACAGATATTGAACAAGGAATACTCGTCAATTCAGGGCGATTGGATGGTTTAAGCGTAAAAGAAGCAAAGGCAAAAGCTATTGAATATGTAGAAGAGTTAGGAATCGGCAAGAGGACTACAAACTACAAGATGAAGGATTGGGCTTTTAATCGCCAGAGATATTGGGGAGAACCTATACCAATTGTTGAGTGCGAGCACTGCGGACTTGTAGGTGTGAATAAGGAAGACCTTCCTATTCGATTACCTGAAGTAGAAAATTATCAACCAACAGAAACTGGAGAGTCTCCACTAGCTTCTATTGAAGAATGGGTTAACACTACTTGTCCAAAATGCGGAGCCCCTGCAAAAAGAGAAACAGATACAATGCCACAATGGGCTGGCTCAAGTTGGTATTTCTTGAGATATACAGATCCACACAATCACGAGGAATTTGCGTCTAAGGACAAGCTAAATTATTGGATGCCAGTAGACTGGTATAATGGCGGTATGGAACATGTGACAAGACATCTTATTTACTCTAGATTTTGGCACAGATTTTTATATGATATTGGAGAGGTTTCAGTAAAAGAGCCTTATGCTAAAAGATCTGCTCAAGGCTTGATTTTAGGTTCTGATGGAGAAAAAATGTCCAAATCCAGAGGAAATGTCATTAATCCTAGAGACATTATCGAAGAATATGGTGCAGATACTTTAAGAACGTATATTATGTTTATAGGAGATTATGAGAAACCAGCTCCTTGGAACGATAATGGTGTGAAGGGATGTAAGAGATTCCTAGATAGATTGTGGAAATTGCAGGAAATTTTAGTGGATGGGGATGAATACAGCAAAGAAAATGAAGTCCTCATGCACAAGACAATAAAGAAAGTAAACGAAGATTATGAAGCTCTTAAGTTTAATACAGCCATTGCGGCAATGATGAGTGCTTTAAATGATTTTAATGGAAAAGGGCAGATTAATAAGGCAGAGTTTAAGACCTTTATTATGTTACTAAATCCTATTGCTCCCCATATCACAGAAGAACTTTGGGAGATTGTAGGTTTCGACGGAGTGCTAAATCAAGCATCTTGGCCAACATATGACGAAGAAAAGACTGTAGAATCAGTTATAGAAATGGCTGTTCAAGTAAATGGTAAAGTAAGAGGCAAGATCACCATTCCAGTAAACGCAACAAAAGAAGATGCTAATAAAGCCGCTATGGTAGATGAAAGCATCACAAACCATATTAATGGAAAGAATATCGTAAAAGAAATCTTTGTACCTGGGAAAATATATAATATTGTTGTGAAGTAAAAAACTCTCCCTTGGGGGAGTTTTTTACTTCACTAGCTGAAAGCTGAATGCGGAAAGCCGAAGGGAAAACCTTTCCTCGCCTTTGGGCGAGGTGGTTTTGACCCTAGCTACTGCATATATCATCCTGAGGCGCTTGCAACGAAGGATCTCTAAGAATTGACTAGTCATATCAATATATGTAGAAGTGGTAGTTATGTTTGTTTTCAAAAGAAGCCTATTGAGACCCTTCCTTGTGCTCTGGATGACTGTGTAGTAGCTAGAGTGTTCCGCTTTCCACTTTCCGCAAAATCAACTCTATAAAATTTGATATTTAACTAAAACATCTTTGCTAGTTATAAAGATGAAGGGAGTAGTTATATGAATCACATTGTACTATTTGAACCAGAAATCCCACAGAATACGGGGAATGTGGCTCGGACTTGTGCTATTACTGGAAGTAAATTGCATTTAATAGAGCCTCTTGGGTTTTCTTTAAATGACAAGTACTTAAAACGAGCAGGACTAGATTATTGGGATTTGTTAGATAAAGAAATTCACGAAAGTTTTGATGATTTTTTAGAAAAATATAATGGAACGAATCTGTTTTTCTTAACGACGAAAGCTCATAAATACTATATGGATATTGAGTATCCACAGGAGAGCTTTTTCATATTTGGTAAAGAGACAGCTGGATTGCCAGAGAAAATTCATGAAAAATTTGCAGAGCAAAGATTTAAAGTCCCCATGATCGATAACCCTCATGCAAGATCTTTAAATTTGTCTAATACAGTTAATATTGTTTTGTACGAAGCGTTGAGGCAGAATAACTTCCCGGGAATGCTTTAAGGTGGTCAGGTGGTAAGGTGGTTAGCAAAAGCATGCTCGCCAAAGGCGAAGTTGATTTTTCGGTCTTGTGTACTCGATTTTCAGCTTTTAAATTTTGAAATTGTGTAAAGTTAGTTTGTAGAGATCCTTCGCTTTGCTCAGGATGACTGGGCAGTAGCTTGGGTCTATATCTCACTAATGTTGCACTAAGGGATGAACAATGAACACTTAACAGTATAAAAGTTAAATAAGTTATTGAATATTTGTGGTATTCTACTGTTCTTGTTATAAAGTTCAGCATTCCGCTTTCCATTTTCCGCGTATCCATGAATGAAATCAGCCTTTACGGGTATGAATAAAATTGTTAATGAATATTATACATGTAGAAAAATAATAGGAGTGGTGAAATGCAAGATTATGATGTTGTAATAATCGGAGGAGGGCCTGCTGGGTTGTCAGCGGGATTGTATTCATCAAGGGCTCTGTTAAAGACATTGATTGTAGAGTCTGGTGCAGTTGGAGGTCAAGTTACAACTACTAGTGATATGGAAAATTACCCCGGTTCTATAAGCGATAATGCTATGGATTTAGCAAATCGAATGAAGGAGCAAGCCCTTCACTTTGGTACGGAAATTGTTACTGGTAGATGTAAGTCTGTAAAGAAAGTAGATTCCTATTTTCACATTGTAACAGATAAAGAAGAGTACAAGGCGAAAGCTGTCATCATTGCAACAGGTTCTCAACCACGAAATATAGGGTGTAAAGGGGAGCAAGAGTTCAGAGGTTTAGGTGTATCCTATTGTGCCACTTGTGACGCTAATTTTTTTAGAGGCTTACATGTAGTAGTAGTTGGCGGTGGAGATTCAGCCATAGATGAAGGACTATACTTGACGAAATTTGCTGATAAAGTTACTGTAGTTCATAGAAGAGATACATTAAGAGCCGCTAAATCTCTACAGAAAAAGGCTTTTGCAAATGTAAAGATGGAATTTATTTTAGATAGCGTAGTAGAAGAAATAAAAGGTGATGGCATTGTAAATGCAGTTGTTTTAAGAAATGTTAAGACAAAAGAACTAACAGAGCTGAAAGCAGATGGTGTTTTTGGCTTTGTAGGATATAATCCAAGTTCTGAACTGTTTAAGGATTTAGTTGAAGTAGATGGTAAAGGATATATTGTATCCGATGAAAATATGAAAACTACTGTGCCAGGAATATTCGTTGCTGGAGATGTTCGAAAGAAGATGTTAAAACAGGTAATCACTGCAACAGCGGATGGAGCAGTTGCTGCTATTAGTGCGGAGAAGTATATTACTGGATAAAGGTGGTAAGGTGGTAAGGTGGTAAGCAAATATGCGACTGACGTCGCAGTGAATGATGAACACGGAACAATGAATAATGAACAATTTAGAAGAGTAATAAGCGTCGCATATTTGTACTGTTCCATGTTCCATGTTCACTTTTCATTGTTCATTGAAAGTTTTTTTCTTTTTTTCGACCAAATCTTCAACCTATATCTCATTTATAGAAAGATTTATGACGAAGGTTTTTATCTATAATAAACTAAATATGAATTGAAAAGAAAAATTTTTTTTATCAAAATAAAAAAGCATCCATTTTTGGATGCTTTTTTAAAGTTGTATGGTTATTGGGTGTCTATGTCAATATAAGGTATAAGGTGTGATTAAGCAAATGAAGTGGCTTCTTCTGCACTTTTAGCTAATTCTCTTGCTACTAGTTTCGTAAGATCTACTACTCGGGCGGAATAACCCCACTCATTATCGTACCAAGATATGATCTTTACTAGATTTTGTCCTACCATCATAGTAGATAATCCATCTATGATAGAAGAATGAGAATCTTTTCGATAGTCTACAGAAACTAATGGTTCATTTGAAAAGTCTAGAATGCCATTCATATATGTGTTTGCAGCTTCTTCTAAAGCAGCGTTTACTTCATCTACAGTAGTATTGGTTTTTAGTTCATAGACTGCATCTACTAAAGATACGGCACTTGTTGGCACTCTCATAGAAGAGCCATTAATTAGGCCTTTAAGTTCTGGAATGACAATTCCGATTGCCTTTGCGGCTCCTGTAGATGTAGGGATGATAGATTCTGTTGTGGCTCTTGCCCTTCTATAATCCTTATGTGTTCCGTCTAATAATCTTTGATCATTAGTAAAAGAATGTATTGTAGTCATAAGTCCTTTCACAATGCCAAATTTATCGTTGAGAACTTTTGTAAATGGTGCGAGGCAATTTGTCGTACAAGAAGCATTAGATATAATGTGATGTGTTTCTGGGTCATATAGGTCCTCATTTACACCCATGACTACAGTGATATCTTCGTCTTTTCCGGGGGCTGTGATGATTACTTTTTTAACTCCTTTAGCTAAGTGTTTTTGCGCACTTTCTCGGTCTCTAAATTTTCCAGTTGATTCTATTACAATGTCAATATCGTATTGATCCCATGGAACGTCATCTAGATTTCTTTCTCCTGTAATATAGACTTTTTTTCCATTAATGATTAGTCCGTCTTGGACTATTTCAATAGTGCCGTTAAATCTACCAAATAGAGAATCGTACTGTATTAAATGAGCTAACAATTCATAATCTGTTGAGTGATTAATAAGTACCAATTCAAAATCTTCACATTCTTGTTCTTCAAGAATCCTTAATACATTTCTTCCTATTCGACCGAATCCATTAATTGCTACCTTAATTGCCAATTGTATATCTCCCTTCGACATATATGTATAATAATTAAAATTTAGATAGATAAAAATGAGCTTTATTTCATTGAAAAGTATAACACATTATTTGTTCAATATGCAATATTTTATGTAAACAATTTCATATTATTTATGTGTTAAAAGAAGAAAAAATTGAAGAATTTTCTTGTTTACTATTGAAATAAAAAACAAAAGCATATATAATGTATTTAATGACCCGCAGGGACAAAATTGACCCAATGTAATACGCATAAGTTTATTGAGTTTGGGAGATAGTAGCATGGGAGGATTAGATATGGATGATAAAGAGCTCATTCGCATTCAACAAAAGATTATCCCAGAAGTGCTAGAAATGATGGAGTTGCGGTATGAATTATTGTCCTATATTAAAGCCCATCAGCCTATAGGTAGGAGAAATCTAGCCAATGAATTGTCTTTAGGTGAAAGGCAAGTTCGCAATGAAATCGAATTTTTTAATAAGCAGAATTTTGTCCTAGTTGAAAGACAAGGGATTTCTCTAACAAATTTAGGAGAGAAAATTCTCGCACAACTAAAAGAGGTCATGTACCATTATAAAAACTTAGAGGACCTCATAGAGAAATTGAGAGATAAACTTGGAATTAAAAAAGTTTTTATTATTCCAGGAGATAGTCAAAAAAATAAAACAATTTTAGAATTTATGGGGAAAACTGCGGCAAACTATATTATAAGTATTTTAAAGAATCATTCTATTATCGCAGTAACTGGAGGTAGTGGCGTAGCAGCTGTTGCACGTAATTTCCCAGAAGTACATTATCCCAATATCACCGTTCTCTCTGCAAGGGGTGGAATTGGAAGAAGTCATTCGACGCAAGCAAATAGCATCGTCTCTATGATAGGCAACAAATTGGATGCTCAACAAGAGGTATTACATTTACCCGATAATATCGATAAGGATATACTCAAAGTTTTGAGAGAAACTCCTGATATAAAGGATGTATTCTGTAAATTTGACGATATCGATATATTAATACAGGGAATAGGTAGAGCTGATGTTATGGCTCAGTGGAGAAATCTACCACAGGATGCCATCAAGCATTTAAAGGATGAGAATGCTGTGGCTGAAACATTTGGACATTTTATTAATCAAAGTGGCCAAATTGTATGTCCCTCTAGTAATGTAGGAATTAACATTGAACAATACCTTAAAATTCCTATAGTAGTAGCAATAGCTGGAGGGAAAGATAAAGCAAATGCAATTAAAGCAACATGTAATGTAAGACGAGATTTGATCTTGATTACAGATGAATGTGCAGCTAATGAAATAATAAATAACTAGGAGGAATCATCATGGCAGTTAAAGTAGCAATCAATGGTTTTGGTAGAATAGGACGTTTAGCATTTAGAGCAATTTTTGGAGATACAAATTTTGATATTGTAGCAATCAACGACTTAACAGATGCAGCATCTTTGGCATATTTCTTAAAATACGATACTTCACAAGGCAGATACGATAAATCTGTAGAAGCAAAAGAAGGTGCAATCGTAGTTGATGGCAAAGAAATTAAGATTTTAGCGGAAAGAGATCCAGAAACTTTACCTTGGGGTGAAATGGGTGTAGACGTAGTTATCGAATCTACTGGTTTCTTTGCAACAAAAGAAGGTGCAGAAAAGCACATTAAAGCAGGTGCGAAGAAAGTTATTATCTCTGCTCCAGCAAGTGGTGAAGTAAAAATGATTGTATTTAATGTAAACCACGATATTTTAGACGGAACTGAAACAATAATCAGTGGTGCATCTTGTACAACAAACTGTTTAGCACCAGTTGCAAAAGTATTAAATGATAAATTTGGTCTAAAAGAAGGTTTAATGACTACAATTCATGCGTATACAAATGACCAAAAAACACTAGATGGTCCTCATAAAGATGTAAGAAGAGGTAGAACAGCAGCGGCAAATGCAATTCCAACAAGCACAGGTGCTGCAGCAGCTGTAGGTAAAGTACTTCCTGAACTTAATGGAAGATTAGATGGAGCAGCTATTAGAGTGCCTCTAACAACAGGTTCCTTAGTGGACTTAACATTTACAACAGAAAAGAAAGTCACAGTAGAAGAAATCAATGCAGCAATGAAAGCAGCGGCTAACGAAACTTTAGGTTATACTGAAGATCCAATCGTTTCATCTGATGTTATTGGAATGAAATACGGTTCTTTATTTGATGGCACATTAACTAAAATCATTGAAAAAGATGGAGAACAATTGATTAAGATCACTTCTTGGTATGACAATGAAATGTCTTATACTTCTCAATTAGTACGACTTGTTAAATACTTCGGTTCAATGAATAAATAATTAAGACTTGAATACGGGAAGGAGATACCTCCTTCCCGTTTATTGTATGTGCAGAAAAAATCACTTCGTAGTTTTTTCTCAGGTGGTAAGGTGGTAAGGTGGTCACTAGAGTGACCTGGGTTTCCACAGTCCACTTTCCACGCTCTTATATAATATAAATAACATTTTATTTCTTGATATAATAACTTGATTGATGTATCATGATTGTGGTAAATTATACCACATATTATCTCCGCAGCTTTGCTGCGTCGGTCGTTTGCACCTGCTCATAAAAATCAATCCATTGTTATATGCAAGCATAAAGAATGACTTGATTTTTGCGAGCAAATCTGTTGGTTCGTATTTTGGGAAAAAGAAGAACAAGGAGGATGGATACTATGGCGAAGAAAAGTATAAAAGATGTAGATTTAAAGGGTAAAAGGGTATTAATGAGGGTTGATTTTAATGTTCCTTTTAATGAAACAAAAGAGATTACAGACAACGGAAGAATTGTAGGTGCATTGCCATCTATTAAATACATTATAGAACAGGGTGCAAAATTAGTACTAATGTCTCATTTGGGTCGCCCAAAAGGAAAACCTAATCCTGAATTTTCTCTTGAGCCCGTAGCTAAGGAATTATCAAAATTATTAGATAAAGAAATTACTTTTGCTAATGATGATTTAGTAGTTAGTCCAAAAACAGTAGAAATGACTTCTCAGCTAAAGGATGGAGATGTACTTTTACTTCAAAATACTCGATATAGAAAAGAGGATGAAGCAAATGATCCCGAATTTTCAAAAGAGTTGGCTTCATTAGGTGATGTTTTTGTAAATGATGCTTTTGGAGCTGTTCATAGAGCTCATGCTTCAACTGCTGGAGTAGCAGAATATCTACCAGCTGTATCTGGTTTGTTAATCGAGAAAGAATTGCGTATTATGGGAAATGCATTAGACAATGCAGATAGACCTTTTGTAGCAATACTTGGTGGCGCTAAGGTTTCCGATAAAATTGGTGTTATCAACAATTTAATTGAAAAGGTAGACACATTGATTGTTGGTGGAGGTATGTCTTATACTTTTCTAAAAGCTCAAGGTTATGAAATCGGAACCTCTTTATTAGAAGAGGATAAAATTGAACTTGCAAAAGAATTAATGAATAAAGCAAAAGAAAAGGGTATAAAATTCCTTCTTCCAGTTGATGTAGTTGTAGCAAAAGAGTTTGCTGCTGATGCGGAGCATAAAACTGTAAGCTTTGATGCTATACCTTCAGACCAAGAAGGTTTGGATATTGGCGAAAAGTCGAGAGAAATATTTAGCGAGGAAATCGTAAAAGCTAAGACAATTATCTGGAATGGACCAGTTGGTGTATTCGAATTTGATGCATTTGCAAAGGGTACTCTTGCGATTGCTGAAGCTATGGCAAAAGCAGATGCTACCACTATTATAGGTGGTGGGGATTCAGCTGCTGCAGTAAAGAAATTAGGCTATGGAGATAAGATGACTCACATTTCTACAGGTGGGGGAGCTTCCTTGACATACTTAGAAGGAAAATCATTACCAGGTATTGAAATTTTAGAGGATCTATAAGGAGAATAAGATGAGAAGACCAGTAATTGCAGGTAATTGGAAATTAAATAATAATATCGAAGCAACGAAAGAATTTTTATTACAATTAAAGGATAAAATAAAAGACGCAGAAGTGGATGCAGTTATTTGTCCTACTTATACGTCCCTTAGCACTGCAATAGAATTATTGAAGGACACTGATGTAAAAGTAGGTGCACAAAACATGCATTGGACAACATCAGGAGCATATACTGGAGAGATTTCTGGCGAGATGCTTAAAGAACTAGGAGTAGAGTACGTAATTATCGGACACTCTGAAAGAAGACAGTACTTTGCTGAAACAGATGAAACAGTCAATAAAAAAGTACTAAAAGCGTTATCTTTAGACCTTATTCCTATAGTATGTGTTGGAGAAAGTTTAGAAGAACGTGAAAAAGGTCTACAAGAAGATATTGTCACAAACCAAGTCCGATTAGCATTAGAAGGCGTAACCAAAGATCAAATAAGCAAAGTGATTATTGCATATGAACCAATCTGGGCTATTGGCACCGGAAAAACAGCTTCAAGCGAACAAGCTGAGGAAGTATGTAAATGGATTCGAGAAACAGTAGAAAAACTCTACACATCACAAGAATCTGAAGCAATAAGAATTCAATACGGCGGAAGCGTAAATAAATCAAATGTAAAAGAACTAATGGGCATGCCAAATATTGATGGAGCATTAGTAGGTGGCGCAAGTTTGAAAATGGATTTTGTGGACTTAATAAAATACTGATTAAGGTGGTCAGGTGGTAAGGTGGTAAGGTGGTCAGCAAAACCATTGTTCGCCTAGAGGCGAGGTAATCTCTCACCTCTCAACTCGTAGGGAACGACGCCCTCGTCGTTCCACACAAAGTCACCCTTGGTGACTAAATGGTTTTACTTAGAGCTTAGAACGTATAACTTAGAACTTACACGAGGGGGTTTTGGATATTTTAAGTGCAATTATTATTTTAGATGGCTATGGTTGCTCGAAAGAGACTGCAGGAAATGCTATAAAAGCTGCAAAGACACCTGTTTTAGATGCACTTTGGCAGGAAAATCCTCATAGCTTGCTTAATGCGAGCGGCTTAGCGGTTGGTCTTCCTGAAGGACAAATGGGTAATTCAGAAGTTGGTCATCTTAATATAGGTGCCGGCAGAGTCGTCTATCAAGAATTAACTAGAATTACAAAGTCTATAGAGGACGGAGATTTTTACGAAAATCCTGAATTAATTGAAGCAATTGAAAGCGCAAGAGTCAATGGTACCGCAATTCATTTAATGGGGTTATTGTCTGATGGAGGCGTACACAGCCATCAAGATCACCTTATAGCTTTGATTGATATGATTAAGAAAAAAGGCTTTAAGGAGAAAGTTTATATTCACTGTTTCCTAGATGGACGTGATACTCCACCTACAAGCGGTTTACACTATGTAGAACTTTTAGAACAAAAAATTGGAGAAATCGGTCTTGGGCAGATTGCAACCGTTTCTGGTAGATATTATGCGATGGATCGAGACAATCGCTGGGAAAGAGTAAAGCTAGCATATGACGCGATGGTAAATAGCGTAGGAAAAAAAGCAGAGTCTGCTGTACAAGCAGTGAAGGACTCCTATAAGGAACAAGTTAATGACGAATTTGTCTTGCCCACTGTTATTTGCAATGGAGAAAATCCAATAGGCGCAATTGGCGAAAAGGATTCCGTCGTGTTTTTTAACTTTAGACCTGATCGAGCTCGTCAAATTACCCGTGCATTAACAGACGAAGAATTTGATGGTTTTGAAAGAGAAAATGGTTATAAGAAACTTTATTTTGCAACGATGACTCAATACGATACTACACTTGATAATGTTCATGTGGCATTTAAACCACAGTCTATTAATAATACACTTGGCGAGACCATTTCAAAAAACGGGTTAAAGCAACTTCGAATTGCAGAAACAGAAAAATACGCTCATGTAACTTATTTTTTTAATGGAGGAGCCGAAAGAGAGTATGCGGGGGAAGATAGAGCCCTTATCTCATCCCCTAAAGTTGCTACTTACGACTTAAAACCTGATATGAGTGCATATGAGGTAGCAGAAAAGGTAGTAAAGGCAATAGGAGAGAAGGACTACTCTCTTATAGTCCTTAATTTTGCTAACTGTGATATGGTAGGACATACTGGCGTTTTTGGTGCAGCAGTAAAAGCTGTTGAAGCGGTAGACGAATGTTTAGGCAAAGTTATTGAGGCGATAAAGGCAAAAGGTGGCTGTGCCCTAATTACTGCAGATCATGGTAATGCAGAGCAGATGGTCGACCCTGAAAGTGGCGAAGCTTTTACAGCCCACACTACAAATCCAGTTACATGTATTTTAACAGGCGCTAAGGATGTTACATCTATTAAAGATGGCAAATTAGCTGATATTGCACCAACTATTTTACAATTACTAAATATCGATAAACCAGCTGAAATGACTGGAGAATCGCTAATAAATTAATAAAATTTTGAAGGGAGAATATCATATGACAATTATTAATGATGTATATGCAAGAGAAATCTTAGATTCAAGAGGAAATCCTACAGTAGAGGTAGAAGTAACATTAGAGAGTGGTGCTTTTGGTAGAGCACAAGTGCCATCAGGAGCCTCAACAGGTGCTTTCGAAGCAGTAGAACTTAGAGATGGGGATCAAAATAGATATTTAGGTAAAGGTGTTACAAAGGCGGTTGACAATGTCAACGATATTATTGCCCCAGAAATTATCGGTTTAGATGCAAGAGATCAAGTTGGCATCGACCAATTGATGATTGAATTAGATGGCACCAACAATAAAGGAAAATTAGGAGCAAATGCGATCTTAGGCGTATCATTAGCTGTTGCAAGAGCAGCTGCAGAAGCTTGTGGTTTACCACTGTACCAATATCTAGGTGGAGTGAATGCAAAAACGCTTCCAGTTCCAATGATGAACATTTTGAATGGTGGAGAACATGCTGACAACAATGTAGATATTCAAGAATTTATGATTATGCCAGTTGGTGCAGATTCTTTCAAAGAAGCATTGAGAATGTGTGCTGAAATCTTTCACAATCTCAAAAAAGTTCTTAACAGCAAAGGGCTTAGCACTGCAGTAGGTGATGAAGGTGGTTTTGCTCCAAATTTATCATCAAGTGAAGAAGCTCTTGATGTAATTATTGAAGGTATTGAAAAAGCTGGATACAAACCAGGAGAAGATATATTCTTAGCTATGGACGTAGCCGCTACAGAAATGTATCAAGACGGAAAATACAATTTCAAAGGCGAAGGTGTTGTAAGAACAGCTGAAGAAATGGTATCTTATTTTGAAGAATTAGTTGCTAAATATCCAATCATCTCTATTGAAGATGGTCTATCAGAAGAAGATTGGGAAGGTTGGAAGCTTTTAACAGAGCGATTGGGAAGCAAAATTCAACTAGTAGGTGACGATTTATTTGTAACAAATACAGAAAGATTAGCAAGAGGTATTGAACAAGGCATCGCAAATTCAATATTAATAAAAGTAAATCAAATTGGTACATTAACAGAAACATTAGATTCCATTGAAATGGCAAAAAGAGCAGGTTACACTGCAGTAATTTCACATCGTTCTGGAGAAACAGAAGATTGCACAATCTCTGATTTAGTAGTAGCAGTCAATGCTGGACAAATCAAAACAGGTGCACCTTCAAGAACGGACCGTGTAGTAAAATACAATCAACTTCTAAGAATCGAAGATGAATTATTTGAATCCGCAAAATACAATGGAATTAAATCTTTCTACAATCTTAAAAAATAATTTAGACTCTAGTCACTAGACCCTAGACCCTAGCATCAGGGTATTCCTCTAGGGTCTTTTTCGTGTAATAGGAAAGTTTTACTTTTGACATTGATTCCTCCCAGTCATCTTGAGCGCAAGCGAAAAATCTTGACCCAAAAGGAATACATACAAGCTAGCGACTAAAGTCTAGGGACTAAAGACTAGCGATTATATTCTTTCTCTTGCTATCTTTTTTACCCTATGTTAAAATGTTATTGTTAAACAATTGGTTAAGAGGTGTGACATGCAAACTTTTATTTTAATAGCATTGGTTATTTCGAGTATTGTGTTAATTGCAAGTGTAATGTTGCAATCTGGTAAGGATGCTGGTTTGTCCGGATCTATTGCTGGAGGAGCGGATGGTCTTTATGGTAAGAAAAAAAGTAGAGGTTATGACGCTATTTTTGAAAAAATGACAAAGATTTCTGCTACGGTTTTCATGTTATCTGCATTTATAAACTCGCTGTTATAATTTTTACAAAGATGAGCCACTAACGTGAAATCAATAAAATGTTAGTGGTATCTTTATGTTTCGTTTGAAAAGATTTACGAACTTATTTGATGTAAACTTTAAAGCCTGTCTTAGTAATAGGCCTAAGCACAAACGTGCATGTATTTGCATCAATATATAGAGAGTAAACCTTAAAATAAATTATTAAAGGGGAATTATATTATGGATTGGATTTATTCAGCACCAAATGTAGGCGCAGTCGCCCTTCTCTTTGCTCTATACTTCGCTAAAAAAGTGGACAAGGTAGATGCTGGAACAGATAGAATGAAGGAGATTGCTTCCTATATACACGATGGCGCCATGGCGTTTTTGCGTAGACAGTACATGTATATGGCTGTTTTCATTGTAGTGGCAGCAATAATTTTAGCAGTAACACCAGGATTAGGTTTATACACTGCAATTTGTTTTGTTCTAGGAGCAATTTGCTCGATTTTAGCAGGGTTCTTCGGCATGCAAGTTGCTACAAAAGCAAATGTTCGAACTGCTAATGCAGCTAGAGAAGGTGGAATGAACAAAGCATTAAGCATTGCCTTTTCAGGTGGAGCAGTTATGGGAATGTGTGTAGTAGGTTTAGGATTATTAGGCGTTGGAGCACTTTATATTATTTTTAAAGATCCTACTATTGTCACAGGTTTTGGTCTTGGAGCTTCTTCTATGGCTTTATTTGGACGAGTTGGCGGTGGTATTTATACAAAAGCAGCAGATGTAGGCGCCGACTTAGTAGGTAAAGTAGAAGCAGGTATTCCAGAAGACGATCCTAGAAACCCAGCCGTAATCGCAGACAATGTTGGTGACAATGTTGGTGACGTTGCAGGTATGGGTTCGGATTTATTTGAATCTTACGTAGGTTCTATTATTTCAGCTCTTACTTTAGGAGCCATAACATATGGAATAAGTGGAGTAGCTTTTCCATTAGTACTTTCAGCATTAGGCGTTCTAGCTTCTATTATTGCAACATTCTTTGTAAGGGGAGATGAAAAATCAGACCCACATAAAACTTTAAATATAGGAACTTATGTAGCAGGAATTATCGTTATAATAGGATCCTTTTTCTTGAGTAGATACTTCTTTGATGGCCTTAATGAATTTATTGCTATTGTAGCAGGTCTTGCAGTTGGTATTATTATTGGAAGAGTAACAGAATATTACACTTCTGCTGATTACAAACCAGTACAAAAAATTGCACAACAATCTGAGACAGGTGCAGCTACAAATATCATCAGCGGTCTTGCGGTTGGTATGTACTCAACAGCTATTCCTGTAGTACTTATCGTAGTAGCAGTATTAATTGCATTCAATTTCGCAGGTCTTTATGGTATTGCACTTGCAGCTGTAGGTATGCTTTCAATAGTAGGTATTACGATTGCAGTTGATGCTTATGGTCCAATTTCGGACAATGCAGGTGGTATTGCTGAAATGGCAGAGTTAGATCCATCTGTTCGAAAAATTACGGATACGCTGGATTCAGTAGGTAATACAACAGCAGCTATTGGTAAAGGTTTTGCCATTGGTTCCGCAGCACTTACAGCATTATCTTTATTCGTATCCTATGCGGCAGCTGTAGGGCTTACAACTATCGATATCTTAAATCCAATTGTAATCGCAGGTATGTTTATTGGTGGAATGTTGCCATATGTATTCTCCGCTTTAACTATGGAAGCAGTTGGTGGAGCGGCAAACGAAATGATTGAAGAAGTAAGAAGACAATTTAGAACCATTCCAGGTATCTTAGAAGGAACAGGAAAACCAGATTATGCTACTTGCGTAGACATCTCTACAAAAGCTGCATTAAAGAAGATGATTGTTCCAGGTTTATTAGCAGTAATTGTGCCATTAGTAGTAGGATTTATATTAGGTAAAAACGCCTTAGGTGGACTTCTTGCAGGAGCAACTGTTACAGGTGTTCTGGTAGCGATTCAAATGGCAAACTCCGGTGGAGCTTGGGATAATGCGAAAAAGTATATCGAAGGTGGAGCGCATGGTGGGAAAGGTAGCGAAGCTCACAAAGCAGCTGTAGTCGGCGATACTGTAGGAGACCCATACAAAGATACATCAGGTCCATCTATTAATGTCTTGATAAAACTAATGACTATTGTTTCCTTAGTATTTGCACCATTATTTTTATAATTAAATAGCACATTAAATAGAATGCCTTCTGGGAGAGTAATCTTCTGGAAGGTATTTTTTTAAGGACAGGTGGTCAGGTGGTCAGGTGGTCAGCAAAAACTTTAAAGCTCAAAAGGTTTTGGTTGGTCGGTTGGTTCGTTGGACGGTTGGACGGGAAAACCACACTCGCCGAAAGGCCAGGTAATGTAGATTCTTCGCTTCGCTCAAGAATGACTTTAGTTGAAGTTGTACGCGTTTAACCCCATTTGAGATGGTTGTATAAACCCATGCTAAAGAATGACTTTAGTTGAAGTTGTATTTTCGTGTTGAGGCTTAATCTTTTTTGATGTTTTGCACTTTGACCCTAGCGCCTGCACATGTCATCCTGAGGCTTTAGCCGAAGGATCTTAAGACCGTCGAGGTCACACCTAAGTGTATTTAATTCTCAATTGTAAATTTTCAATTGTGCGCAAAGCGTACGAAAGGTATAATGGTCTAGGGAGTTGGAAAATTATGAGAGAGATTATTTATTATTTGTTTATAGTTAATGTAGTAAGCATTTTATTCATGTATGCAGATAAAAAAAGAGCTATAAGGGGAGAGTATCGAATAAGTGAAAAGGTTCTTCTTGGCTTAAGTGTAATGGGGGGGAGTCTGGGCATATGGTTTGGTATGCATAGTTTTCATCATAAGACAAAAAAACCAATCTTTAAATATGGTGTGCCTATTATTCTTTCTATTCAAATTATTTTGTATATTGTTTATACATTTAATAAATAATAAATACAATAAAATAGGAATGGTCTTTAGTTATTAAAACTAGTCTTAGAGATAGTTGTTTATTATAAATAAAAGAGTGATAAAAGTATGGGAATAAGGAGGGGAAATTTTGATTTCAAAAGAAAATGTATTAGCTCTAATGGATCACGAAGATTATAAAGCTATGGGATATAAGGATATGATTTATTTATTTGGTTTGCATAATAAAAAAGAGAAGAAGGCTCTTAAAGATATTTTACATGCTCTATTAGAAGAAAATAAGGTAATGCAGAATAAAAGAGGCAAGTATATCTTACCTGATCCGAATAAATACGTCTCAGGGACCTTGCAAGGTCATGCTAAGGGTTTTGGCTTCGTTATTCCTGATGACAATATATTTGGCACAGATATTTTTATCAGCCCTGCTGACTTAATGGGAGCGATGGATGGAGATAAAGTCCTTGTAAAAATAGAACGAAAATCTGGAAACAATAAAAGCGCAGAAGGAGAAATTATTCAGATTTTAGAAAGAAAGTCTCAGCTAATAGTCGGTACCTATGAGGACAGCCGAAATTTTGGTTTTGTTGTACCGGATAATAAAAAGATTTTTCGAGATATATATATTCCTAAAAATGGTCATGAAACGCCAAAGACAGGTGATAAAGTTGTAGTTGAGATTACGGTGTGGCCAAGTGCCAACCGGAGCCCTGAGGGTAGAATTGTAGAATTACTAGGTCATCAAAAAGATATCGGTATTGATATTTTATCTATAGTACGAGAGCACAATTTACCAGATGATTTTCCTGATGAGGTGAAAGTTCAATTACACAATATACCGAGTATTGTAGAGGAGAAAGAAATAGCGAATAGACGAGATCTAAGGAAGATGAAAATGGTCACTATAGATGGTGCAGATGCAAAGGATTTGGATGATGCAGTGTCTATTCAAAAATTGCCTAATGGACATTACAAATTAGGGGTTCATATTGCTGATGTAAGCTACTATGTTACTGAAGGAAGCGATATCGATAAAGAAGCATTCGATAGAGGTACGAGCGTTTATTTATTAGACCGAGTTATTCCTATGCTTCCTAGAGAATTATCTAATGGGATTTGCAGCTTGAATGCAAAGGTAGATCGCTTAGCTTTTAGCTGTGAGATGGAAATTGACAAGGGTGGAAAAGTAGTACAACATGATATCTTTAAATCCGTTATCAATGTAAAGTCAAGAATGACTTACGATGATGTGACAGAGATATTAGTTCACGATAATGAAGAGCTAAAAGAGAAATATAAAGATTTAGTAGAAGATTTTAAGTCTATGGAAGAGTTGGCGCAAATTCTTCGTGAAAAGAGGAGGATGAAGAGAGGCGCTATTGATTTTGACTTCCCTGAATCAAAAATCTTATTGGATGAAAAGGGTAAGTCTGTAGGCGTAGAGCTTCGAGAAAGAACGATTTCTCATAGATTGATCGAAGAGTTTATGTTGGTATGTAATGAGACAGTAGCAGAGCATATGTTTTGGACACAACTGCCCTTTGTATATCGGGTTCATGAGGAACCTAAATCCGAAAAAATACAGGCATTAAGCGAGTTTATTCGAACCTTTGGTTATCGTATTCACTATCAGGACACTATTCATCCCTCTGCACTGCAAAAACTGCTAGAAGATGTATCTGGAAAACAAGAAGAAGCTCTCATAAGTAGATTGACATTAAGGTCTATGCAACAAGCTCGTTACTATGAGGAAAACTTAGGTCACTTTGGTCTGTCTGCACAATACTACACCCATTTTACCTCGCCGATAAGAAGATATCCTGATTTGATCATTCACCGTATTATCAGTGAAATGTTAGAGAACAAATTGACGGATAAGAGAATTGAAAAATTACAAAAGAAAATAGGCGAAATTAGTAAGCAGTGTTCTCAAAGAGAGCGAAGAGCTGAATTAGCTGAAAGAGATGTAGATGATTTAAAGAAATGCGAATATATGCTTACTAAGATTGGAGAAGAATTTGAGGGAATTATCTCTAGTGTAACATCCTTTGGATTTTTCGTGGAATTAGAAAATACAATAGAAGGCCTCGTAAGAGTTCAGACAATAGATGATGATTACTATATTTACGATGACAAAAAACACAGATTTATAGGTGAACACACGAAGGAAATTTATAAATTAGGTGATAAAGTAGATATCGTCGTTCATAAAGTAGATATGACTACTAGACAGATCGATTTTCTATTAGTTGACAAAGATGAAGAAATAGATTATAATAATATAACCATTGATGATGAGTCAAACAATGGTCAATATTGATTTATAGATAATAATTACAGGCGGACAATTTTGTTCGCCTATATTCATCTGTTTATATTAAAAAATGCACTGTAAAGCTGCCGCAAGTGAGGGGTGTACTGTTGAAAAATAATGGAATAAAAGTAATCGCTCAAAATAAAAAAGCAAGACATGAGTATTTCATTGAAGATACTTATGAAGCCGGCATAGAGTTATTTGGTACTGAAGTAAAGTCCATTAGAGCAGGAAAAATTAACTTAAAGGAATCTCATGCAGATATCAAAAATGGCGAAGTCTTTGTTTACAATATGCATATCAGCCCATACGAAATGGGAAACATATACAATAAAGACCCTCTAAGGGTTCGAAAACTATTGCTACACAAAAGCGAAATTAGAAAACTAATCGGTCTCAGGCAACAACAAGGCTACACCTTAGTACCACTAAGTGTATACTTGAAAAACAGCAAAGTAAAAATAGAACTAGCCCTGGCCAAAGGAAAAAAACTCCACGATAAGAGACATGATATAGCGTCTAAAGATGCCGAGCGAAGAATGGCACAAGCTACAAGGCGATAAAATCGCCTTAGTTCTAAGTTTTAAGATCTAAGTTCTATGTGTAAAAGCACTACAGTCATCAAAGATGACAGAATACTGGAAGAACAGTTTTAGATTAATTGGAAATATTTTAGTAATATGAAAATAAGCATTTCTTATTTATAAAATATTTTAGGTAGTGATATTATGGGTAGTTCATTTGAATACCTTAAGGTTTGGCAAAAATCTAGTGATTTTATAATTGAAATATATGATATTCTTTTACAATATCCTGATTACGAGAGATATGCTATGGTATCACAAATAAGAAGAGCTACAAACTCTGTATGTGCTAATATCGCAGAAGGAACTGGGAGAAGAACAAAAAAAGATTTTATTAATTTTCTTTATGTAGCAAGGGGTTCTCTAGAAGAAGTAAGAAGTTTCCTCTTGATTTCTGAGCGATTAGGGTATATAAATAAAGAAGAGCTAAATAAATTAAAAGTAAGTTCAGAGACAATAAGTAAAATGTTAAATGGCCTCATCAAAAGTTTGTACAATGAAATTGTGTAAAAAATAAGCTATGTGAGATAAAATTGATAGACAATTAGAAATAAGTTTTTACATAGAACTTAGAACATACAACTTACAACTAACCTGGGGGCGCAATGGCTTCGACGGGGGTGTTGAAGCAGGAGTAGCGAGTCGATGTCGCCAAGCATCGTTAAAAGTGGCATTTAAAATTAAACGCAAACGAAAATAACAACGCTTACGCGTTAGCAGCCTAGTTGCTGCTCGTCCGACCTTAGAGACCCACGACTAAGGACCCGGGCGCCAAATTAGTGGGGAACCGCTTTTAGGGATGTTCCGACCTAAGAGTGAACAATCGGAACTAGCCTGCGAAGTAGCTTGTCATTGAGCGACTTCAAAGGCGAATGCTAAAGCAATGACTGCGCTCGGAGAAACTCCTGTGAATGCATTTTCGGACGTGGGTTCGATTCCCACCGCCTCCACCAAAATAAGCTTCTTCTCGAAATAGGGAGGGAGCTTATTTTGGTATATAGTAAATTAGATATAAATATGATAAAGTAATAGAAAAATAATTATATTTTATAATAGAGATATAGTAAGAGCTTGAAAGGAAATATTATTTATGAAATCTTTAATCATATACGATTCTGCTTATAAGAATAATACTGAAAAAATAGCTAGAGTACTAGCTAATAAGATCGATGCAGATTTACTAAGTTTAAAAGAGTCCAAGGGAGTAATTATAGAGGATTATGATTTGATCGGATTTGGGTCTGGGGTTTATAAGGAAACCATATCCTCAAAACTATTTGATTATGTTGAAAAATTAAATCTAAGAGGGAAAGATGTTTTTGTGTTTTCAACAAGTGGAGTAGGAATGAAATTCTATAATAAAAAATTGATCCATCTTTTAGAATCAAGAGGAGCAATATGCAAGGGGAGTTTTGCATGTAAAGGAAGCTTTAATAGTAGAGAGTTTAGCGATAACAAGATATTTGAGCTTATGAGCAAATTTGCTATGGGGCACCCAAATAATGAGGATCTTATTAAAGCAGAAAAGTTTGTTGAGAGAATAGTGCGTCAAATTAAGGAGTAAATAGAAATAGGGAAAGAACGATTGCAATTACAGGCCCACAATAAGAGATCAGTGTAGCAATACTGACGCCAATTTGTTGAGAGGCTTCATAACAAAAAATGTGTATCAAAAATATATCAACCTCCATATACTGAAAAAAATAGTGATTTCATGTGAGGTGATAGCTTTTGTGTGGCATAGTTGGATGGATTAATACGAATGAAGATTTATTATCATACCTACCGGTTATTCATAAAATGATGGAGACTCTATCTTATAGGGGGCCAGATGATTCTGGGTCTTTTATACATAAACATGCTCTTTTGGGTCATAGAAGGCTGATCGTAATCGACCCTGAAGGTGGGCTACAACCAATGAATAAAACCATAGGAAATAGTCAATATACACTTGTTTATAATGGAGAGTTGTACAATACGGAAGATCTAAGGAGAGAATTAAAAGATCTTGGTTATACCTTTCAGTCTTATTCCGATACAGAAGTGTTGCTTACCTCCTATATACACTGGAAGGAAGATTGTGTAAATCATTTTAACGGAATTTTTGCCTTTTGCGTATTTGATCAACATAATAATAAAGCTTTTTTGGCTCGGGATCATTTAGGTGTAAAGCCTCTATTTTATACTCAAAAAGGCTCTTCACTTATATTCGCTTCGGAAATTAAAGCTCTTTTAGCTCATCCTCATGTTCGAAGAGAATTAGACGAAGAGGGAATAATGGAGCTAATCGGTTTAGGTCCTGCAACAGATTTGGGTTCTGGCGTTTTTAAGAATATTCTAGAAGTTCCTCCTGCTCATTCACTTTTGTTCTCTAATGGTAGGATTACTTTAAAGGAATACTGGAAATTAGAAGCTAGAGAAAACAACGAATCCTTTGAGGACATTGTAGATCATACAAAAACTCTTCTCGTTGACGCCATAAAAAGGCAATTAATTAGCGATGTTCCTATTTGTACATTCTTATCTGGAGGGCTTGATTCTAGTTTTATTTCTACAGTAGCTTCTCATTATGTGGATGAGTTGAATACTTTTTCTGTAGACTATAAAGATAATTCGAAATTTTTCAAATCCAGTTATTATCAACCAAATTCTGATGAATATTACATTGATGTAATGCATAAGTTTCTAAAGTCAAATCACACCAATATTATACTTTCTCAGAGTGATTTAGTACATTCTCTTGAAGAAGCTGTTATAGCGCGGGATTTGCCAGGAATGGCAGATGTAGATTCGTCTTTGCTCTTGTTCTGTAAAGAGATTCGAAAATATTCCACAGTAGCTTTATCAGGTGAGTGTGCGGATGAGATCTTTGGTGGCTATCCTTGGTTTACAAATAAAGAAGATCTCTATGCAGACACTTTCCCCTGGTCGAAATCTGTAGGGTATCGAAAAAATATTTTGAACCATTCTTATAAGAAATTACCTATAGAGGAGTATGTTCGTTCTAAATTTAAAGACACTTTATCAAAAGTATCAAAACTTGATGATGATCCAATAGAAGATATTAAACTAAGGGAAATGACATATCTCAATATTAAGTGGTTTATGCTGACCTTGTTAAACCGAAAGGACCGAATGAGCATGAGAACCAGCTTAGAAGTGCGAGTGCCCTTTGCAGATTATCGACTGGTAGAATACGCTTATAATATACCCGCTAAATATAAGCTAATGGCAGGCAGAGAAAAAGGCTTGCTTAGAGATGCCATGAAAGATTTTTTGCCTAAAGAAATAACGGAAAGAAAAAAGAGCCCCTACCCAAAAACGCATCATCCCCATTATACCAGTCACGTTAGAGAAAAGCTTATAAAAATATTAGAAGACAAAAATTCTCCAATTTTAAACTTAATTGATGTGCCCTATGTAAAAGAAATTGCAGCAAGCAATGGAGAAAATTTTAAAGTTCCGTGGTATGGGCAACTTATGACTGGTCCTCAAATTATGGCCCTTTTAACTCAAATTGATTTTTGGTTAAGGCAATATGATGTGAAAATTCTATAATAAGTTTTCAAAAAAATATTAAAAAAATTAACGAAAAAAGGTATTGACGAAAAAAGGTATTGACGAATAATATATTTTATAATAAAATGTCTTTTATTAAAAGAGTAATAAAAAGTTAAGCAACGGCGCTTAAATCATATTAATGATTTGAGCGCCATTTTTTGTTTAATAGGAGAGTGCTAGCTCTTGCTAGTCATCCTGAGCGCAAGCGAAGGATCTTGACCCAAAAGGAATACTTTTATGCTAGTGACTAAAGGCTAGCGACTAAAGTGCAACAAGATCTAAAAATGATTTGACAAGCCTAATTCCTATGAAAAGGGGTGATTATCATAAAGAATTATTGCATATTATTTGATAAAGTCAGCACTGGGATTATTGGTTTTGATAAAACCATTGATATGCTTCGACTTGGAGACAATGTAGTCTGGCAAGTGGATTCTGCTGAAGATTATAGACATTTTGTTAAACCCTTTATTCGCCAAGGGAGAGAGGATAAGAGAAAAATCGTTTATATGCGCTTTTCAGATCAGGAATCCCTACTTGATGACACCAATGGAGTTAAGATTTATGACTTAAATGCAAATGAAGGATTTGAATCCTTTGGAACCAAAGTTCATGATATTATCACAGAAGAAGGACTGGAAGTTTTTTATGTATTTGATTGCCTTAGTGAACTCTTAAGAGATTGGCACTCGGATTTAATGATTGGTAATTTCTTCAAGATTACATGTCCTTATCTTCATGAGCTAAATACAGTGGCCTATTTTGCAATCATGAGAA
Source organism: Alkalibaculum bacchi (assembly GCF_003317055.1). Lineage (NCBI taxonomy): Bacteria > Bacillati > Bacillota > Clostridia > Eubacteriales > Eubacteriaceae > Alkalibaculum > Alkalibaculum bacchi. The sequence goes on along the minus strand of NZ_QNRX01000002.1, from coordinate 178,938 downwards.
ATACCCACACCTATGCCACTATTGCTAGAATACGAGAGACCACTCAAGTGCTATTAGACCTCTATCAAATCAAAGGAGAATACTATGTACACCCTTTAAAAGTATCAAAAAGATATACGCCTGCAATGTTTATGCCACATAGGTCAAAAGACGAGGAGTTTCTTCCAATTACTTCTAGTATGGATTTATCAGCTATTTTTAAAAATACGAGCATTCAAGAGGAAAGAATGGATTATTGGGATAGAATTTTTAAGGATGCAAAAGATACTTTATTTCTTTCTCAATTGGAACAGCATAAAACGAAAAATATATTAATCAGCTTGCTCATTGGTCGAGAACGCCGCATCACAACCTTGGCAAAAAAGTACTTTACGCTGTACGATTTGCTTAATATTCACAATAGACAAATCGGCACTGGATTTATAGGTGGCAAGTCGGTGGGAATGCTTCTGGCTAGAAAAATACTCGAAACAGATGGAGAAGAAAGCCTTAATCGAAAAATGGAATTACATGATTCTTTTTACTTGGGATCAGATATATTCTACACCTATATCGTACAAAATAATCTATGGAAACTTAGAACGAAACAAAAGAAAATATCAGGTTATTTTAAGTACGCGGAAGAAATGAGACAAAAAATTCTTACAGGAAAATTCCCAGAAAATATTCGAGAAAAATTCCAACAAATGTTAGAGTATTTTGGCCAGTCGCCAATTATTGTAAGGTCTAGCTCTCTACTAGAGGATAACTTTGGAAATGCTTTTGCAGGAAAATACGAAAGCGTATTTTGCGTCAATCAAGGGAGTCCCCAACAAAGATATGAGGAATTTGCTAATGCAGTGAGAACCGTTTATGCTAGCACTTTAAACGATGATGCCCTAGCTTATCGCCTTAAGAGAGGGCTCTTTTATAAAGATGAACAAATGGCGCTTCTTGTCCAAAGAGTTTCAGGGGATTATCATGGAGATTATTTTTTTCCACATATTGCAGGTGTGGGTAATTCTTCCAACATTTATGTATGGGATAAGAATATGGATGTGGATGCGGGGATGCTAAGGCTTGTATTTGGTATGGGTACTAGAGCAGTAGACCGAATTATAGGTGACTATCCACGTCTTGTTCCACTAGATAAACCAGAGCAAACCCCCTTAGTATATTATGAGGATGAAGGCAGATTTTCTCAAAGAAAAGTAGATGTACTTTATTTAAAAAACAACAATTTAACCACTGAACCTTTAGAGAAAATTATGACTTTAGATATTGGCACTAGCAAAGATCTCTTTGCAAAGCAAGATGATATGGCAATGAAAAGAATGAAGGAATTGGGAATCCAAAACAAACAAATGTATATTTTAGGATTTGATAAGCTTTTAAAAGAAAGTACTTTTCCTTGTGTAATGAAAGAGATGCTCCGCTTGCTTTCTGATAAGTATGATTATCCTGTAGATATTGAATTTACAGCAAATTTTACAGCTGAAGGTGATTATAAAATCAATCTTGTACAATGTCGACCTCTACAAACGAAAGGCCTTGGCAAAGCTGTAGAGATGCCTGTAATTAAAGAAGTTAAAGATTGTTTCTTTCATTTTAGTGGCAATTTTATGGGTGGAAATGTAAGAATACCTGTAGATTATGTGGTTTTAGTAGATTCTAAGGCTTATATCGAACTTCCCCAAGATGAAAAATACAATGTAGCTAGAGTTATTGGTACCATAAATAGTGAACTAAAGGATCAAAAAGTAATGCTTGTTGGTCCTGGAAGGTGGGGAACCACCACACCCTCTTTAGGGGTGCCTGTTCGTTTTGCTGAGATATGCAATGCATCTGTTATATGCGAAGTGGCATATAAATCGGGTAGTCTTATGCCAGAATTATCTTTTGGAAGCCACTTTTTTCAAGATTTAGTAGAGTCGGATATCTTCTATGCTGCTATTTTTGATGGCTATGAAAATGTAATCTACAATCCAAATTATTTAATGGATTCAAAGAATTATTTAGAAGAGATTCTTCATAAAGAGGCATCCGTAAAAGATGTAATTTACATTGCAAAAACAGAGGGGCTTGAAATCTATTCTGATATTGTTTCTCAGAAAGTCATTTGTAAATAGGAATTTAGATATATGAATCACAAGTTTTTAAGATATTGATTTCTATAATAATTGAAAAAATAATTTTCAGAATTAAATAAATATTCAAAATAATTAGACAATGGAGAGTGAAAAAAATGCTAGATAGGTTGCCTGAAAAGCAGGGATTATATGATCCAAGATATGAACATGATGCATGTGGTATGGGGTTTGTCGTTAATATAAAGGGCGAAAAATCTCATTCCATTATTGATGATGCTTTGACAGTACTTGAAAATTTAAATCATAGAGGTGCAAGCGGGGCAGATGAGTGCACAGGCGACGGAGCTGGAATCTTAATTCAAATTCCACATACTTTCTTTAAAAGAGAATGTGATGTATTAGGGTTTAATTTACCACCAAAAGGCTCTTATGCTGTTGGCATGATTTTCGCTCATAAATACGATAATTTTAGAGAGGTACAAAAAAAGACATTTGAAGATATTGTTAAAGAAGAAGGACAGAAAATATTAGGTTGGCGAGAAGTTCCTATCGATAAGTCATCTATAGGTCAGACTGCAATTGTAGCAATGCCCAGATTTATTCAAGTATTTATTGAAAAAAATGAAGATCTGCTTACGGATATGGATTTTGAACGAAAATTATACGTGATTCGAAAGAGAGCAGAAAAAGCAATTGCTCCTTTATGTGAGAGCAAAGGTGGTACCTTTTATATTGCCAGTTTGTCTTGTAAAACCTTAGTTTATAAGGGGATGTTAACAGCTGGTCAGCTTCGAGAATTCTACTTAGATTTAGCTGATCTAGATTTTACTTCAGCACTTGCTATGGTTCACTCTCGATTTAGCACGAATACTTTTCCAAGTTGGGAAAGGGCACACCCTAATCGGTATCTGGTCCATAATGGGGAGATTAACACCATTAGAGGAAATGTAAACTGGATGAGAGCAAGGCAAAAGGGCTTAAAATCTCCTCTGTTTGGTGACGATATTGAGAAAGTTTTTCCCATTGTTGATGAATGTGGTAGTGATTCGGCCATGTTTGACAATAGTTTAGAGTTCTTATATTTAGGAGGGAGATCTTTACCACATGCTGTTATGATGATGATTCCAGAACCCTGGGAAAAAAATTCCCAAATGAGCAAAAAGAAAAGAGCCTTTTATGAATACCATAACTTTTTATTGGAGCCTTGGGATGGACCAGCAGCAATGGGTTTTACAGATGGTGAAATCATAGGTGGAATTTTGGATAGAAACGGTTTAAGACCGTCAAGGTATTATGTTACGAAAGATGAGAAAGTAATTATGGCTTCTGAAGTAGGCGTTATGGATATAAATCCTGAAAACGTAAAGTACAAGGGTCGCCTAGAACCAGGAAAGATGCTTTTAATTGATACAAAAGAAAAGCGCATTATTTCAGACGAAGAGATTAAAGAAAGCATCTCTAAAGCAAGTCCCTATGAAATATGGGCGAAAAATCATGTAGTACATATAGAAGATTTGCTAGTGTGCAAAGAGCCATTAATGAATGAAGAAACGAGCTTGTTAAAAAGACAAAAAGCCTTTGGATATACCCACGAAGATGTGACGAAGACAGTAATCCCCATGGCTATACACGGTAATGACCCAATAGGAGCTATGGGAATGGATTCGCCCCTTGCAGTACTCTCTGAAAAACCACAAATGCTTTATTTGTATTTCAAACAGCTATTTGCTCAAGTAACCAATCCGCCAATCGATGGAATACGAGAGGATCTGATAACCTCAAGTAAAGTCTTAGCGGGAACATTAGGTGACATTTTAGAGTCACAATGCGATCATTCAAAAGCAATTGCACTAGATAATCCAATTATCACAAATGAGCAAATGGCTACGATTAAGGGTCTAGAAGATGAGGGCCTAAAAGCAGTTACTATTTCCATACTATATGATCCTGAAGAAGGCGCTTTTGGTTTAGAAAAGACTATGAAAAAGATCTTTAAAATAGCCGATAAAGCCATTTTAGATGGAGCCAATATTATCGTCTTAAGCGATCGAGGCGTTAACGAACACAGAGCTGCTATTCCAGCACTTCTCGCAAGTTCTGGCTTACATCATCACTTAATTAGAGAAGAAATTAGAACAAAAGTAGGAATTGTTCTTGAATCTGGAGAACCTCGTGAAGTGCACCACTTCTGCTTATTAATTAGTTATGGCGTAAGTGCTATTAATCCCTACTTGGCTTTTGAAACCATAAGTGACTATGCCGAAAAAGAATTATTAGAAGGAATAGACTATAAAACTGCAGAAAAGAATTACATTAAAAGTGCAATAAAGGGAATTATGAAAGTTCTTTCAAAAATGGGCATTTCCACTGTGAGAAGTTATCATGGAGCTCAAATATTTGAAGCTGTAGGAATGAACAGATCTGTAATAGAAAAGTATTTTACAGCTACCCCTAGTAGAATGGAAGGCATTGGACTTGAGGAAATTGCACAAGAAAATAAAATGAGGCATGAAAGCGGATTTAACGAAAATTCACCTTATACGGATACATTGGAAGTTGGTGGATACTTTCAAAATAAAGACGATGGAGAAAAGCATATGTACAATCCAGAGTCTATCTATATGGTTCAAAAGGCAGTTCGAACAGGTGATTACAATTTGTTTAAACAGTTTTCTACAATAATCAATCAAGAAAATGTATACACCATAAGAGGGCTTCTAGATTTTAACTTTTCAGGCAGTGATATTATTCCTATCGAAGAGGTTGAACCCGTTAGCTCAATTGTAAAGAGATTTAAAACAGGAGCAATGTCATATGGTTCTATTAGCATAGAGGCCCATGAGGCTTTAGCAATTGCCATGAACCGTTTAGGTGGAAAGAGCAATACTGGAGAAGGTGGAGAAGACCCTAGACGATTTGCTCCGATGGAAAACGGAGATTCAAAGTGTAGCGCTATTAAACAAGTTGCATCAGGTCGATTTGGCGTTACAAGTCATTATTTAGTCAATGCCAAAGAAATTCAAATTAAAATGGCACAAGGAGCTAAGCCAGGTGAAGGAGGACAATTACCGGGAAGAAAAGTATATCCATGGATTGCAAAGGTAAGGCAGTCTACTCCAGGAGTAGGATTAATTTCACCACCACCTCATCACGACATCTATTCCATTGAAGATTTAGCTGAACTAATCCACGATTTAAAAAATGCCAATAGAGACGCTCGAATTAATGTTAAATTAGTATCTGAAGTAGGTGTAGGAACCATAGCTGCTGGTGTTGCTAAGGGAAAAGCAGATGTCATATTAGTTAGCGGTTATGACGGAGGAACGGGTGCAGCACCAAGAACAAGTATACGTAATGCTGGTTTGCCATGGGAGCTAGGGCTTGCAGAAACTCATCAAACCCTGCTACTAAATAAACTTAGAAACAGGGTACGCTTAGAAACAGATGGTAAACTCCTTACAGGTAAAGACGTAGCCATTGCAGCTCTATTAGGGGCAGAAGAATTCGGCTTTGCAACAACTCCACTTATTGCCCTAGGGTGCATTATGATGAGGGTATGTGATCTAAATACTTGTCCAGTAGGAGTTGCAACTCAAGATGCAGAACTGAGAAAGAATTTTACAGGAAAACCAGAGTACGTTGTGAACTTTATGGAGTTTATTGCACAAGAATTGCGTGAGATTATGGCAAAGCTAGGCTTTAGAACTATAGATGAGATGGTTGGCAGGTCCGATCGATTAAAAATCAAAGAATCCATGAAAAATTGGAAAACAAAAGGATTGGATTTTACAAATATCTTATATCAACCCTATATGGAAAATGCTGACAGAAGACATTGCACTACAACACAAAACCATTCCATTGAATACTCTTTAGATATGAAGAAACTTTTTAGAATGTGCCAGCCTGCTTTAGAAAATAAGAAAGCAATTAAAAGCAAGTTAAAAATTCGTAATACAGATCGAGTGGTAGGAACACTGGTAGGCAGTGAAATCTCAAAGAAATTTGGTGCAGAAGGTTTACCTGAAAATACCATTGATTTAACTTTTGTAGGATCTGCGGGTCAGAGCTTTGGTGCTTTTATACCAAAGGGAATGACCCTCACTTTAGAAGGAGATGCCAATGATTATATTGGAAAAGGCTTATCTGGTGGTAAAATCATCGTTTATCCTCCCAAAGCTTGCGACTTTAAGCCTGAAGAAAATATTATAATCGGAAATGTTGCCTTTTACGGTGCAACTAGTGGAGAGGCGTATATTAGTGGTGTAGCAGGAGAAAGGTTTTGCGTAAGAAATAGCGGAATTCATGCGGTTGTAGAAGGAGTAGGAGATCACGGCTGTGAGTATATGACAGGTGGTAGGGTCGTGATTTTAGGCAAGATAGGACGAAATCTTGCAGCTGGTATGTCAGGTGGAGTGGTCTATGTACTTGATTTTGATGATAGATTTTGTAATCATGCTATGGTAGATATAGATGAATTGATAGGTGAAGAGCAAGAAGAAGTAAGGCAAATGATTATAAAACATGTGAAATATACGAAAAGCCCTCTTGGTTCCTCTATACTAGAAAATTGGGAGAGAGATATTAGAAGATTTACAAAGATCATTCCAAGAGATTATAAGCGAATGATTCAGACCATTGAGAAGGCACATGCTTCAGGATTGGTCGAAGAAAAAGCCATTATGGTTGCTTTTGAAGAAAATCATAAAAATTCGAATAGAAAATCTGGAAACTAGAGGAGGTATTTGCAATGGGAAAATTTACGGGTTTTTTAGAATATGATAGGGTAAATCCAACTAAGAGACCTCCACAAGAGAGAATCCATGATTGGAATGAACTAAAAATAAGACAGAGTACGGAAGAATTAAGCAAACAAGCAGCGAGATGTATGGATTGCGGCGTTCCCTTCTGTCATGGTGGAGTGCTTCTAGCTGGAATGGCCTCTGGTTGCCCAGCGAGAAATCTTATCCCTGAGTGGAATGATTTGGTCTATAAAGGGCAATGGGAAGAAGCTTATAAGAGATTAATACGAACCATGCCTTTTCCAGAGTTTACTGGAAGAGTATGTCCAGCTCCTTGCGAAGGTTCTTGCACAGAAGGGCATATATTAGAAGCAGTAGGTGTCAATAATATTGAACAAGAAATTATTGATCGGGCCTTTGAAAACGGCTGGGTAAAAGACAATAAGCCAAAAAATAGAACAGGAAAAAAGGTAGCAGTGGTAGGTTCTGGTCCATCAGGACTTTCTACTGCCTATTATCTAAATGGGGTAGGTCACGCTGTTACGGTCTATGAAAGAAATGACCGAATAGGAGGACTTCTGATGTACGGTATTCCTAATATGAAATTAGACAAAAGAATCGTGAAGCGAAGAATCAATTTGTTGATAGAGTCTGGTGTAGAGTTTGTAACCAATATAGAAATAGGTATAAATGTAAGGACAGAGAAGCTTTTAGAAGAATACGATGCTATTGTATTATGCTGTGGAGCTACTAATGGCAGGGGTTTAAATGTAGAAGGTTGTGGATTAAAAGGTGTTATAAGAGCAGTAGACTTTTTAAAGGCAAATACCAAAAGTCTTTTAGACTCTAATTTACAAGACGGTAAAAATATTAGTGCAGAGGGTAAGGATGTAATCGTCATTGGTGGGGGAGATACAGGTACAGACTGTGTTGCTACTTCTATACGACATAATTGCAAATCCGTTTTTCAATTTGAGATTATGCCAGAACCTCCAAAGTCAAGACAGGAGGGAAATCCGTGGCCTGAATGGCCTAAAAAGCTCAAAGTAGATTATGGCCAACAAGAAGCCATTGCACTATATGGTAATGACCCTAGAAACTATAATATCAATACAAAAAGAATTGTAGGAAATAGCAGGGGAGAGGTCAAAGAAATTCATACAGTAAATGTAATTTGGGAAAAAGATAAAAGTGGAAGATTTCTTCCAGCTGAAGTTCCAGGTAGCGAAAAGATATGGAAGACAGACCTTATTTTAATAGCTATGGGATTTTTAGGGCCCGAAGATACGATTCCCAACGAGTTACACTTAAATAGAGATCCAAGAAGCAATATAAGTGCTGAGTATGGAGTATTTGAAACCAATGTAGACAAAGTTTTTGCTGCAGGAGATTGTAGGCGTGGTCAAAGTCTCGTAGTATGGGCTATTCAAGAGGGGAAACTTGTTGCTCGAGAAGTAGATAAATATCTTATGGGTGGTACAGTACTGAAGTAAATAGAGTGTAGTCGCTAGTCGTTAGTCACTAGCATCTGGGTATTCCTTTTAGGTCAAAAAATCTCTTGTATATAAAGATAAGTTTATTAGCAGTCAAGTAAATAAATAGTTCATAGGGCAATGAAGTCTGTATATGAAATATTCTGACTAAACATATGTTTAGAGGATTATTTACAATATCCAGACTTTTTATTTTCTAGAAAATAGAAATAGTTAAAAATAAATTTGGAGGTAGAAGATAATGGATAATTTACAACAGGTTTTTGGTTGCAATGTATTTAGTAAAGCAATTATGAAAGAGAGACTTTCAAAAGATACGTATAAAAAATTATTAAGGACACTAGATTTAAACGAAGAACTTATTCCTGAGGTAGCAGAGATTGTAGCAAGCGTTATGAAAGATTGGGCTATAGAAAAAGGAGCAACACATTACACTCATTGGTTTCAGCCTATGACTGGAAAAACGGCTGAAAAACATGACTCATTTATTGAACCAACTGGTGATGGAAGAGTAATTATGGAGTTTTCAGGCAAACAACTAATTCAAGGGGAGCCAGATGCATCTTCTTTTCCTAATGGAGGATTAAGAGCAACTTTTGAAGCAAGGGGTTATACGACATGGGATGCTACCTCACCTGCTTTTGTAAAAGATCATACCCTCTATATTCCTACTGCATTTTGCTCCTATTCTGGAGAAGCTCTAGATAAAAAGACGCCTCTTTTGCGCTCTATGGAAGCAATCTCTAAGCAAGCCATTCGAATTTTAAGATTGTTTGGAGATACAAAAATCCAAAAGGTAGTCTCAACAGTAGGACCAGAGCAAGAATATTTTGTTGTTGATAAAAGCTTGTTTTATCAACGAAAAGATCTTATGTATACAGGAAGAACCTTATTTGGAGCAAAACCTCCTAAAGGTCAAGAATTAGATGACCACTATTTTGGTGCCATTAAAGATCGAGTTCATAATTTCATGAATGAGCTCGATGTAGAACTATGGAAATTAGGGGTTGCTTCTAAGACAAAACACAATGAAGTAGCACCTGCTCAACATGAAATGGCTCCAATTTACACGACGACCAATATCGCAACAGATCAAAATCAATTGGTTATGGATACCTTAGTTAAAGTCGCTGCTAGACATGATTTGGCTTGCTTATTACATGAGAAGCCTTTTGCAGGAATCAATGGCTCAGGAAAACACAATAACTGGTCTATTGGCACAGATAAAGCAAACTTACTTGAGCCAGGTGTTACTCCACATGAAAATGCTCAGTTTTTAACTTTTTTAGTCGCCACTATAGCTGCAGTTGGAAAATACGCTCCACTGCTAAGATTATCAGCAGCTTCATCTGGAAATGATCATCGATTAGGAGCAAATGAAGCACCGCCAGCGATTATCTCAATATTTTTAGGAGAGCAATTGACAGATATAATAAATCAAATAAAGGATGGTGCATTAACGTCTTGTAAATCAGCAACTCATATGGATCTTGGCGTTACCACATTGCCAAAATTTAAAAAAGATGTCACTGATCGCAATCGAACATCACCATTTGCTTTTACGGGCAACAAATTTGAATTTAGAATGGTAGGTTCAACTGCATCCATTGCAGGTCCCAATATTATTTTAAATACTATTGTAGCTGATGTATTAAAAGACATGGCTGATGAACTGGAAAAAGCAGAAGATTTTAGCGTAAGATTAAGCTCTATTATAGAAAGATTAGTTAAGGAACATTCAAATATCCTGTTTGATGGAGATGGATATGATTCAAGCTGGATTCAAGAAGCAGAGAGAAGAGGCCTACCCAATATTAAAACTGCTGTAGAAGCCATTAAAGCATTCAGTGAACCAGAATATATAGAACTATTTGAAAGGCATGGTGTGTTTACGGAAGGTGAAGTCATGGCGCGTCAGGAAATTATGTTTGAGGAATATGCAAAGACGATTAATATTGAGGCATTAACAACGATTCAAATCGCTAAAAAAGAAATTTTGCCTGCATCTTTACATTATGCAAGCCATGTAGCATCCTCTATTAAAAATATTCAATCTGTTGTTCAAGATGCAGATGTGTCTGCCCAAATTGAAATTGTTGCAAAGATCAACAGTTTATATTTAGATGCAAGCACAGCTTTAGCTACCTTAGAAAGTACTTTATCTAAAACCCAAGGTATTAAAGAAATGTATAAGCGAGCGAAGGCGTATAAATTCGAAGTATATGAAGCAATGGAAGCGCTACGAAAGCCATGTGATGCACTTGAAGAAGTAGTGGCGAAAAGTTTTTGGCCTATGCCAACCTATGGTGATTTGCTATTTAGAGTATGACAAATCAGTATTTGCTTTTCGTGCTAGGCTAGATTCATATAAAAGAAATACTCTAAAGCAAAGGAGTATTTCTTTTTTTCGTTTAAGAAGTAAAAAACACAATCATAAAGAAAAAATAGAAAAATATAATATATATTGTAAATAATAATTAGTTTATTATATAATTATTTATACGATAGGAATGCTCTACATATATTTAGAGTATTTTTTAACCTTTGCATTTATTAATTAAACTTGACAAATCAATTAATTGTTAATAAAATATCAATAATAAGAAGAGATGATAAAAAATTAAGTAGTACTGTATAGTAAAAAAGTGTAATTATTATAAATAAAAAATAAGGATGGGGGGAGTGAGTAATGACATTACAAATAGTAGTAGTGTGCTTATTTATTGTAGGATGGGCTGTACATGCAGTATTAGGATATAAAGAAGATTCACAGACGCGAAAAAGTGAAAGCTATACCAACAAGGGAGATCATTAATTTTATGATGGATAGTATGTTAATGAATGATCTTACCTGTAAAAAAGCCCACATCAGAAGATATGGGTTTTTTTATTGAGTGAGAAAGCTTTGCTATAATTTAGTTTAACAGGAAAGTCCTACTTTTGCCCCTAGCTCCTGCCAGTCATTACAATATAGAACTGGTTTTTGTATAATGAGTATCTTTTTTTATTACTGTTTTGTATATTTATAAATATTTTGGTATAATAATGAGCATACATACTTAATAGGAGGTTTTATAATGGGGGAAACATCGTTGATGACCATATCTATGATTGTATATATGGCTGTCGTAATCGGTATAGGCGTTTATTTTGCAAAACGTGCAAATGAAAACAGTGAAAATTATTTTATAGGAGGAAGGTCTTTAGGTCCTTGGGTTGCTGCTATGAGTGCAGAAGCTTCGGATATGAGTGGATGGCTTTTAATGGGTTTGCCGGGGGTAGCATACTGGTTTGGTTTAAGCGATGCTATGTGGACAGCTATTGGACTAGCACTAGGAACGTATGTAAATTGGTTAATCGTTGCCAAAAGGTTAAGAAACTATTCTCATATTGCTGGTGATGCCATCACCGTTCCAGATTACTTTAGCAATCGTTTTAAAGAAAAACAAAAGTTTATTATGCTTATCGCTTCTTTGTTTATCATTATATTCTTCACAGTGTATGCAGCGTCTTGTTTCGTAACAGTTGGAAAATTGTTTAATAGTTTATTTGGCTTGAAATATCAATATATGATGATTTCAGGTGCCTTGTTTGTCATTATCTATACTTTTTTAGGTGGATTTTTAGCAGAAAGTGTTTCAGATTTTATGCAGGGAATCGTCATGATTATAGCTCTTAGTATGATTGTGCTATTAGGTGTCAATGCAGCGGGTGGTTTAGATGCCGTGATAGAAAACGTAAAATCAATTCCAGGTTTCTTTGAATTTTTCGGCATATCTCAACCGACAGTTGTAGATGGTGTTCAACAGACTGGAGCTGTTGGAGAGCCACTATTTGGATCAGCACAACCCTATGGTTTGCTTACCGTTGTATCTACGATGTCTTGGGGTCTTGGATACTTTGGTGTTCCTCAAGTGCTGCTTCGATTTATGGCTATTAGAGAAGCTTCTGAAATTAAAAAAGCAAGAAGAATAGCAACCACTTGGTGTGTCATTTCTTTATTTGCTGCTGTATTTATAGGTTTGATTGGAAGGACATTGTACCCTAGTGAGCTATTAACCCAAAGCAACTCTGAGAGTATATTTATCCTTATGTCTTCTAACTTGCTTCCTCCACTTTTAGCAGGATTTGCTATGGCTGGAATATTAGCTGCAACCATAAGCTCCTCAGATTCTTATTTGTTGATTGCCGCATCAGCAGTATCAAAGAATATTTACCAAGGGATTATGAAGAAAGATGCAACTGATAAAGAGGTTATGAAGATCTCTAGAATCACATTAATCGCGATTACAATAGTAGGAGTGCTTATTGCCTTAGATGAAAATAGCGTTATTTTTAATGTAGTATCCTTTGCCTGGGCAGGTTTCGGTGCAACATTTGGACCTATTATGTTGTTCTCCCTATTTTGGAAGAGGACTACAAGAGGAGGCGCCATTGCGGGTATGCTTACTGGTGGCATAATGGTATTTATATGGAATCTTTTCATTAAGCCTTTAGGTGGTATATTTGGAATTTATGAACTAATGCCAGCCTTTGTCCTTTCTTGTATAGCTATTATAATAGTTTCTCTAATAACAAAGGAACCATCGAAAGAAATACAAAAAGAATTTGATCTTGCAAAACAGTCGTAAAACGTCGCTTTAGTTCTAAGTTTTACGTTTTATGTTCTATGTAAAACCGTAGAATGACTAATAGTTATTAGTTAATTAGATTAATATATTAAAAAAATCGTTATAGGTGAAAACTTTATTAGTTTATAAAAATGGGGGCTTCTCTTGATTGAGATAAGCTCCCATTTTTAAGTATTTTTATATGCAAGGGCTTTTACCCGTGAGGCTTGACCCTAGCACTGATGGCTGGCCGCTGAACGCTGGTAGCTATTTTCTTTTAGTAGACATAAAAATCTTTGTGGTAATTTTGCCAATGTAGATTTAGATGTTTGTTTTCTAACTCAAATTGTCCTGTGACGCTTTTTTTCATTTCTTCATTATTTGGAAATACTAATTCGTTTAGAAGCTCAAAAAAATATAGAAAGTATTCATCTTCCATGCCAATATAGCAATCCTTTTTCTTGTATTTTGTATGATTTTTAATGTAACAACTTTGATAGGAGTGATCTGCAAACAGTATACGAATTCCCTTTAGATAATATTCTTTAATAAAATAAGCAGCACCTCGAGTTTGAGAGTCAATGCCGTGAATACACAAATTTAATTTAGGAAATCGAACTTTGTTAATTTGCTCTGATATAGCAATGTATAGGGCTTCATAAATTGCCATATATTCTTCGTCATCTGCATGTTCTTTAGAAATTTGAAAGTCGCAAAACCAAATCCTTTCAAACCAGGTTGTGTAAACTTTAATTAAGCTATATCGATATTCTACTCCTCTAATATTGTTTAAAGTAAAGGACAAGATTGCATACATTTCATAAAACATAGTACCCTTGTTAATAATTGGAAAAGAGATTGTAAACGCTTCTCCATTATGCCATAAGAACAATTGATTGTCGAAAGTAACATCATTTCTCCTCGTAAAAAAAATTGGCACAATAAAACCTGAATATAATGTCAATAGAATAAAGGACAAAATGCTTTGTATAATGTCTACCAGTTTTGCTGTATTTGTTATAGAAATATAATCACCATAGCCGATACTAAAAAAAGTAATTGTACTAAAATAAAAGCAATCTAGAAAGCTTATTGTTTCATCACCATTGAGAGATGCAATTCCATCTATATTGTAGTATACTAGGGCAAAAAAAAGAATAAAGAAAAAAGTAATAGGAATATAGTAAATAAAAATTACCTGTAAGATTTTTTTGATGCGAAATTCATAAAAAGAAATAAATTCATTTCTTAAGAGTTTAGTCTTTAGCACTTTATAGGTCTTTTCATACCATTTCAAATTATTTTCCTCCCAATCTGCTACACGTTTTATTATGAACAAATTGATTAGAATTATAATTAAAATTGGGAAGTAAAAATAGCCTTTGCTATTTTAAATTTTACACTTTACTGTCTCTTTAAAGTACTATAGAATTTTCGTGTTATAATAAATTTATAAAACATGTATAAACGTTAAATATTTAGGAGGTTAATATGATTAGAAAGCAATTATTATTGTCTATATGTTGTAGCTTATTGCTGCTATTTGCTGGTTGTTCTAGCCAAAAGGATCCTGTAGGTCTGGTAGAGAAGTATACTCGTTTGTGGGAATCAAAAGATTATGAAGATATGTATGAAATTATTTTCCTAGAAGATAAAGATAGTTTATCTTTAGAGGAGTTTAAAAAGGCATACGACGAGCTTTATACAGATTTAAATGTAGACTCTATAGCTATAGAAAACTTAGGGGATGAAAAGAAATTAAAAGAAGAAATCAAAAAGGAAGATAAAGTGAGTATCCCGATTAAGGTCACCCTTCAGACGGCGTATGGTAAAAAATCCTATAATGTAGATGTAAGTGTAGTAAAAGAAGAAGTCGAAGATAAATCTTCTTGGTATATTGATTGGGATTACGATTTGATATATGAAAATCTTGCGGCTGGAGACTCTATCATTACAAGGACTACTTCACCTGTTCGTGGGGTGATTGCAGACCGCAGTGGCAATAAATTAGCACAAAACAGCACTGTAATCCAAGTAGGCATCGTCCCTGGTAGGCTAGGGGATATGAAAGAAGAAGTCATTAGTGATATAGCAAAAGCCTTCTCTATTTCCGAAGATTATATTAAAGAGCGATTAAATCTCTCATGGGTAAAGGATGATTCTTTTGTAGATATTGTAAAAATACCTATAGAGCAATTGTCTCAAATAGAAGAGATACATGCGAAAAACAAAGGTGCTACTTATAAAGAAATAATTGACCGGGTTTACCCGTATAAGGAAGTAGCCGCTCATTTAACAGGTTATTTAGGTTATATTGGTGAGGATGATTTAAAGGAGTTAGAGGGTCAAGGATTTACTTCAAACAGCAAGCTAGGTAAGACTGGCTTAGAGAAAATTTTTGATGAGACATTAAGAGGAGTGCCTGGTAAAAAAGTTGTGCTTGTAAGCAATAAGGGAACAGAAAAAGAAGTTTTAAAAGAAGAGATCGCAAAAGACGGAGAAGATTTAGTAATTACGATCGACATAGAACTACAGAAAAAATTATATGAAAGTATGAATGGGGAAAGGGGAACCGCAGCTTCTGTAAACTATAAAAATGGTGAAATTTTAGCCATAGTTAGCTCACCATCTTATGACCCGAACAAATTCACTTTAGGAATCTCTTCAGGAGAATTAGAATCTCTTCAAGAAGATAAAAGTAATCCACTTCTAAATCGGTTTACTAAGGCCTATACACCTGGTTCTATCCTTAAGCCTATTACAGCTGCGATAGCTTTAAATGATAAGGTGATTGATGAGAGTTTTACTATAAATGTGAAGGGGAAAGATTGGCAAAAGGATTCATCCTGGGGAGATTATTATATCACTAGAGTAACAGATCCAGGAACTCCAGTAGATTTAGAGAAAGCTATGGTTTACTCGGACAATATATACTTTGGTCAAGTAGCTCTGCAAATTGGAGAAGAGAATTTTATCCAAAGGGCAAAAGATTTTGGCATTGGGGTAGATTTAAAGATACGTTATGGAATGAACAAATCACAACTTGCAAATGAAAATAAAATTTCAAGTGAAATCTTGCTAGCTGATACAGGCTATGGACAAGGGCAAGTATTAACGAATATTTTAAATATACCAAAAGCTTTCTCTGCCTTTGCTAACGATGGAGGCATAGTAGAGCCAAAGTTGATTATGGATAAAGAAGAACCTATAAGAACAAATATAATATCTAAAGAAGTCTCTAGCAAAGTCTTTGACCTAATGGTAAAAGTAGTAGAAGATCCTAATGGAACAGGGCACGAGGCTTATATTGAAGGCAAAACCATTGCAGGGAAAACGGGAACAGCAGAAGTAAGCGATGCAAATGAGTCTAATCAAAAGGACGAAATAGGCTGGTTTGCAGCCATAGACAAAAGTGAAGCCACCCCATACATTACGACTATGATGATAGAAGAAGTACAAGGCAGAGGCGGAAGCCATGTAGTAGTGCCACTCGTTAGAAGGTTTATAGAAGCGTATTGATGTTCTGCGTTAGTTGGAGGCTTGATGGCGTTTAAGAAATCTTGTTTAGATGAATGCAGAAAGCTGAAAGCGGAAAAAATCAAACTCGCCTAGAGGCGAGGTCGTGTAAGATCCTTCGGCTAAAGCCTCAAGGATGACATATGCAGTAGCTAGGGTCAGAATGTAACTTCGACATCTGTAGGGACAGCTTAGGCTACTGCCTGGTTATTCTAGAGCGTAGCGAAGAATCTTAGACCTCAGAGCTTTAGTCAGCTCACTTAATCAGCAAAATTTCCAACATTGGAACATACCAACTTTCTAACTTGAAAAGTTCCGCTTTCCACTTCTAGGTTTTTCCCGTCCAAACGCCAACCAATAAGAAATTTTTTCCAAAAAAAGAAGGAATTTCTCGATTCATGTAGAACTATATACTTAGGTTTAAAGTGTGGGGTGATGGGATGGATGAGCTAAGGTTAAAAGCGAAAGCTTATAATGATTTAAAGGAATATGAGAAAGCCTTAAATTTATATGAGGAGATACGCAAAGAGAGTTCGGATTATCTAGAAAAGTATTGTCTCTTTAACTATATGTGGTGCTTGTATCGGGTAAAGATTGCACATACAAAAGCGTTTTATGGAGAGGAGTACCCTAAAACACAGGAGTATATAAGGTATATCTTAAAACATACGAAAAATAGTGACATTCTCTATCAGATGACTGTATTTAAGGTACTTAAATTTTATAAATCAAAAGAGAATTTTGAAGCCGAAAAAATCAATCAATGGCTAGACAAATTAGACCCTAGTAAATTATCACAGGAGCCTTTTAAACTTATGATTAATGGCAGAGAAACAGAGCAACAATCTTATAAAGAATCATGGTATGCTCTAAAGAGTAAGGTCTATGAGCACTTAGAATTATATGAAGATGTTTTAAGGATTACACAAGAAGCTCTAGAGATTTTCCCTAAGTTACATAATAACAATAATATATGGCTTAGAAGAAGAATGGCAATTGCTCTATGGAAGTTAGGCGATGGAGAACAAGCTATTAAAATATTAGAGGAGCTTATTAGATATCGAAAAGAATGGTATATGTATATGGACCTATGTCATATTTGTACTTCTAGGGGAAATAACCAAAAAGCATTGTCCTATGCCACAGATGCCATGCTTTCTCGTGGAGAGGATAGTAAAAAAATCAATGTTTTTTCCCAAACAGCCAAAATTCTACAAAAAATGGGTAATGAAAAATCTAATATTATAAAACAGTATGTTATTAAGTTGAAATTAGAAAACCAATGGAGATTCTCTCAAGAAGAAAAGTCTATCTATGAAGCAAATAAGGAATTTATTGATACATATAGCATAGAAAAGTATAAAAAAGCAGTAACTCAAATTGCCAAGAATTTAAAGTCAAAAATGTAAAGTTAAAAGTTTAGATTGTAAAGTGATAAACCTCGCCTTAAGACGAGGTAATATTCCGCTTTCTATTTTCCACGCATTTTAATAAAGGTTTTAAGATTCACTTAAGAGTCATGTATTATTCTTAGTAAATAAAATGGTACAAAGGGGTCATGTAAAATGCAATTGTCTACAAAAAATAAAATTATTCTTTTGATTATGTCCGTAAGCATATTTATTATAACCTTTTTAACTTATATGACGGGTCATTCTGTTACATAGCAAAAATAGCCAAGCTATAGGATTTATAAGATGAACTAAAAACTCATTTTATACATTTGGCTACTAAAGGTAGCCAATGCACTAGGCCAGTATTAGGGTGGCTATTTTAGTTCCTCATCCCATTTGATGATATCTTCATAATGATTGCTTACATCTATAACAGTTAATTTTTTATTAAATCTATCTACCTTACGTTTCATCTGGCTTAGGGCTTTTAATACTGCACCATTTTTTGTAGTGGAAGTACCTCTAATGAGTTCGTTTAAGGCTGGATCATTTATAATTACAGTAAATTCATCTCCATCTATTTTTTGGAATTCTTCAATCAAAGCGATATAAGCTTTGATACCAACTGCAGCTGGTTTAATATAATCTTGATAAATTGACTTTTTACATATTAATTCTTCATCTCTATAAATACTGTATCGAATTTCAATGTCTTCCCCTTCATAATAAGCAGGAATCCCTACTAAATACGCTGTAATCATTGCATACTCCTCTAATCATGATTTGTTTTTCTTTATTATACTATACAAATACCAAAATATCTAAACGATTCATATAAATTATTATAAATATTTTTGTATTCTCTTGACATTGACGTTACGTCAAGGTATATATTACATTTTGAAGGGAGGAAAGTTCTACTTTAGCCCTAGCTCTTGCTCTACTAATCCTAGCTTAAGAATCGCACTTTGACCCAAAAGGAATACTGTAGAGCTAAAGATTAATGACTAGAGACTAAAGCGCTTTCCACAAGGAGGTTTTCAGATGGAATATACGATTCAAAAATTAAGCAAAATGGCAGGAATCACTACTCGTACATTAAGGTATTATGATGAAATAGGAATTCTCAAGCCGGCGAGGATTAATTCATCAGGATATCGAATATACAGTCAAAGGGAAGTAGATAGGTTACAACAAATACTCTTTTACCGTGAGTTGGGCATTGAACTATCTCGCATCAAACAGATTATGACTTCACCTTCCTTTAACGAACAAATTGCTTTAAAAGAACATCATGAAAAACTTCTTGAAAAAAGAGCTCAATTAGATGTATTAATTGAAAATGTAGAAAGCACCATAGCTTTAAAAGAAGGGAGAATTATAATGAATGATCAAGAAAAATTTAAAGGTTTTAAGAAAAAGCTTGTTGAGGATAATGAAGAAAAATATGGAGATGAAATTCGACAGAAATATGGTAAAGACACGGTAGAAAAATCCAATAAAAGGGTAATGAATATGTCCCAAGAAGATTACGAAGAGGTTACCAAATTAGAGGGTGAAGTAAAAGAGACTTTGGCAGAGGCCTTTAAAGGAGGAGATCCTGCCAGTGAATTAGCTCAAAAGGCAGTAGATCTTCATAAACAATGGCTTACCTACTATTGGGACTCCTACAGCCCAGAGGCTCACGCAGGTCTAGCGCAAATGTATGTAGATGACGAGAGGTTTACAGCATACTACGATGAAAACCAACCGGGTACAGCGGCTTTTTTGAGGGATGCGGTACTAGTCTATACGAAAAAATAGGTTGCACGTACGAAGGGGAAGTTGCTTCACGTAATTAGCAATTTAGGACTAAAAAGCAGAAAGCTGAAAGCCGAAAGCGGAAGAAAAACTTCAATGAACATTGAACAACGAACATTGAACATGGAACAATACAAATATGGGATATTTATTGAAATCTCTAATATATTATTCATTATTCAATGTTCATCATTCATTGCGACGTAAGTCGCATGTTTGCTGACCACCTTAAAGCTGACCACCTGACCACCTTAAACAGATTTTTTCCTTCTCCACCTTTTGGAGCTGCTTAATTGCATACTCTCTTTTCATCGCTTCCTGCTTTGTTGAAGTTTCTTCTACGTATACTAGTTTTACTGGGCGTCTTGAACGGGTGTATTTGGCGCCTTTACCTTTGTTGTGCTCTTTTGCGCGGCGTTTTGGATCCGTGGTCCATCCAGTGTATAGAGAGTTGTCTTTACAGCGGACCATATAAACATAATACATAGCTTACTCTCTATTACTTTCTAGCGTTTGGCTTAATGAAGTAATCCATCAAGCTTGGACCGTCATTAAAGAAGTTTCCAGAGGTTTTTGCGCTTTTCTCCGTATATCTGTTTTGAGAAAGATTTGTGTTTTGAGTACTATCGTAAATCATATATGGTACAGGATCTGATGTATGTGTTCTCTTGGCAATTGGTGTCATGTGATCTGGCAGAATCATGATCCGGTAATCTTCTTTTGCCTCGTTTAGTGCATTTTTTATCGCTCCGACTATTTTCTCGTCGATTAACTCTAAGGATTTTATCTTCCCCTCTAAATCTCCTTGATGACCGCATTCATCTGGGGCTTCTAAGTGAATGTAAACAAAATCGTCTCCATTTAGTAATGTTTCAATGGCCGCTTTACCTTTACCATCAAAATTGGTGTGGAGAGTACCAGTAGCTCCCTCTACTTTAACAGGCTGTAAACCTGCTAATATGCCAATACCATTAATTAAATCTACTGCAGAGATGACAGATCCTTTTAATTGGTATTTATCATAAAAAGGGTCTAGCTGTGGTTTTTTTCCTTCTCCCCAAATCCAGATGGAGTTAGCAGGGTTAAGTCCTCTCTCTTTACGTGCAATATTAATGGGATGGTCTTTTAGTAAGTCATAAGAATTACTCATCATATTATATAAAATATCCTTATGGGGTCCCTTAGGTAAGTAATTTGTAATCTTTTGGGTTAATATGTCGTGTGGTGGTGTCAAATCGAAGTCGTAAGGACCTTTTTTCCATAAAATAAGGTGTCTGTAACTTACGCCAGGATAATATTGAATGAATTCTGTCTGAAGTTTTTCTCGAATATCTAGTATTAATTGAGTAGATTCCTCTGTTGTAATATCCCCAGAAGAATGATCGAGAATGGTCTTTTCTTCGTAAGGCTCATCTTCAGTAAGGGTTACGATATTACATCGAAAGGTTATATCTGTGTCTATAAGGGGTACACCCATACTTGCGGCCTCTAATGGGGAACGACCTGTATGATACTTGTCTGGAGCATAACCCATTACAGCTAAATTTGCTACATCACTGCCAGGTTGCATGCCTTCAGGAATGGTCTGGACTAAACCAACTTCTCCCTTTTGTGCTAATTCATCTAAATAAGGCGTTTTAGCTACTTCTAAAGGCGTCATATTTCCAAGGATTCCCATTTCATAATCCCCAGCACCATCGGTTAGTATAATGATATGTTTCATCTTAATCATCCTATCTATTCTATGTCTGTTATGGGATAATTTTATCATAAATTGGCGGAAAGCTGAATGCGGAAAGTGGAAATTTTTAAGGTGGTAAGGTGGTAAGGTGGTAAGTAAAATCAGCGGTCACGGAGTGACCTGCTGATTTTACTTAGAATTTATTGATGTGTGTGGTGATTAAAGTGTTAATCACTGGTGGCTGGTAGCTTGCCTTTAATGGTCTGTTCATAAAAAGTTAGCATAAATCCGGCTGTTGTTCGCTCTGCTAGGGGAATGACGCATCGTGTGATTTTATCAAAACGTTCATCGTCTTTTTTTATATGACGGTAATGTTTGTACACTTTTAAAGAGACCCTAGCATTAAATCTAAAATAGTTATCTAGAGATTTTAATTTATAAACTCCATTGAGATCTCTGTAATCTTGAACATTTTGATAGGTTTTTATGACGTAGTTCTCATATTGGCGATGATTGTCCAATAATCGAATATTAGCGTGCTGAGGTACTGCCATATCTTGAATGAGATGAGCAGTAGCACCTAGATAAAACATGGCATCGTCTATTTCACCTTTTTTAATTAAGTTAATGCTTTTATTACAATAGGTTAAAGCCAAATCTTTTGCACTGCTCCTTCCATACATGCCTTTACCTGTATAAGGGTTGTAGAAGTGATTGCTACTTTTAAAGTCCTGATCTGCCCAAACAGCACCTTCGTTAATATCCTGTATGTACTGTTTAAAATAAGCATATTCTGTAAAATGTTTGTCCTTCCTCAGTATATTTAAGGCTTGTAGATTAAGGAACTTATGAACCTCACATTCCGTGCTGATAACTCTTTTTTTAAAAGGATTGAGCACAGCAAAAAGAAGTTGCAAAGCTGTTCCATAAGTCTTAGCAAGTACAGTCATATTAAGAACCTCCTAAAGTAGTAAAATTTCCTAATTAGTTTACCCAATCCATTAAAAAAATCCCTTCGAAAAGGGATTTTTTAGTTCTAAGATTTACGCTGTAAGTTCTAAGGAAAAGAACAGGTCACCGTTGGTGACAAAATACTTAGAACATAGAACTTACAACTTAGAACTTCCTAATACCAGTATCCTGGACCTCTTCCATATCTATCATATCTGTCGCGTCTACGCCCGCGGTTTCTATCATGGGGGAATCTTCTTCTATCTAAAAGCTCTCGTATCAGCAGTATTGATACTAAATCTCTAAATGGACCAGAATTTCTATTCCACTGATTAATATCTACTTCTTGGCTTTGGGAGTTTTCTTCGTTTTCAATTACATTATTTTGAATATCGCTTACCATTTCATCGAATTCTTCTCTATTTGGAACGTACATGTCACCGTGCTGTGCGTGCATGCGATCGCATCTATAAGACACACTTGGATATACAGTACGATAGATCGTTGGATACATTTCTTCTAATTGGGCCTCTGACATATCAAGATACTCGCCCATTGAATTATCCTCATAAGGACTATAAGGAGCATTCATATAATATGCATAGGGATTAAAACCTGAATTTGTATATCTCAAAATCATACATCCTTTCTTAAGTTTTACAATATATCATATGATAAGCGACTTTTGATGGTACCTATTAAGACGAAAATAGATAAAAATATAGAGAAAATGAATATCTAAGTACATAATATTGGCAACATTTTGTTATTATAAGTAAAGAACAAAGATAATGTGAAAAGCAAAAAATGTTGACAATCATAAAGCAATATCATATTATTTGATTATCAAACTATTTGAAAATCAAACGAATTTGGAGATGATAAAATGCTCTTACCGAGTTTAAAAATAGGAGATTTAATAGCGAAAGTGCCAGTTATACAGGGTGGCATGGGAGTAGGTGTCTCATTATCTTCATTAGCAGCAGCAGTTGCCAATGAAGGTGGAATTGGTATTATTTCTGGGGTGCAAAATGGCTTTAGAGAAGCGGATTTTAGAACAAATAACTTAATGGCTAATTTACGTGCTATGAGAAAAGAAATTCAACGGGCTAGAGAATTATCTCCTAAAGGCATCATTGGTATAAATATTATGACAGCAGCTACTCAATACAAGGAACTTGTAGAAGAGGCTGTTAAAGAAAAAATAGATATTATCATTGCAGGAGCAGGTTTACCAAAAGATTTGCCTAAGTACGTAAAAGGCACGAACACGAAAGCTGTCCCAGTTGTTTCTTCAGGAAAAGCTGCAAAAATCATCACGAAGCTGTGGATCAGAAATTACGACTATCTTCCTGATGCTATTGTAGTAGAAGGACCTGAAGCAGGTGGTCACTTGGGATTTTCAAGTGAAGAGGTAAAAGATCCAAATAGACCTAAAGTCATGGATCTTCTAAAAGATGTCTTAAAAGAAATCATGCCTTTTGAAACCCAATACAGCAAGAGGATTCCAGTAATTGTAGCTGGAGGGGTGTTTTCTGGAAAGGACATTGGAGATTATATTAATAATGGAGCATCGGGTGTACAAATGTCTACCCGTTTTGTAGCGACAGAAGAATGCGATGCGTCCATTGAGTTTAAAGAGGCATATGTCAATGCCAGAGATGAAGATGTAATGATTGTAAAAAGCCCAGTAGGTATGCCAGGTAGAGCAATTCGCACTCCTTTCTCAGAGAAAATGGAGAATGAAAGAATGCCTATTAAGACTTGCTACAATTGTTTGACTCCATGTGAGCCCAAGGCAGCACCTTATTGCATATCAGACGCCTTAATTAATGCTGTTAAAGGCCATATTGAAAAGGGTCTAGTATTTTGTGGAAGTAATGTCTCGAAAATAGATGAAATCATTACTGTAAAAGAACTATTTAGTAGGATAAAAAAAGAAGCTGAAGAAGTTGAGTAATTCAGCTTCTTTTTTTATAAGTAGAAAGCTGAAAGCGGAATGCGGAAAGGAAAAACTTGATCTCACCTAAAGGTGAGTTTCCACTTTCTACTTTCCACGCATCTAAAATTGTGCTTGAATTTTCTGAATATTTATAATATTATATTAATATTAATCACGATAGGGGGAAAAATTGTTGAAAAAGAATAAACTATTTTTAAGTACATTGGCGCTTATACTGATGATCTCAATAATGCTTGTAGGGTGCTCTGGCGGAGGCGGCGCTAGTGGAGATACGATTAAAATTGGTGCACTTGGACCTTTGACAGGTGAAGTTGCTTCATACGGTACAGCCACAATAAATGGCGTGAATTTAGCTATTGAAGAAATCAACGCCAACGGAGGTATTGATGGAAAACAAATCGAAATCGTACAATATGATACAAAAGGCGATAAGACAGAAACAATTAATATTTACAACCGATTGAGAGATCAAGATGAAGTTGTAGCAATTATCGGTGGCGTAATTAGTGGTGAGACTTTGGCAATTAAAGATCTAGCTACTTCAGACAATATGCCTTTGATTACTGCAACATCAACTGCATTAGAAGCTACAGAAAAGGGCTCAACTGTTTTTAGAGTATGTTACACAGATCCATATCAAGGAGCAGCTGCTGCTAAATTTAGTATTGAAACATTAGGTGCTAAATCTGTTGGAATCTTATACAATACAGATGATGCATATTCAGTTGGTGTAACTGATGTATATGCAAAAGCTTTTGAAGATGCAGGTCTTAAGGTAACAAATAAATTAGGTTATCCAAAAGGAGAAGGCGACTTTAGTGCTCTTCTTACACAAGTGCAAGAATCTAATCCGGATATCATTTTCTTACCTGATTACTATGACAAAGTAGGTAAAATTACTACTCAAATAAGACGTATGGGTCTTGAACAAGATGTTGTAGGTGTAGATGGTTGGGATAGCGTAGAAAAAGATTACGCAGAGCAAGTAGAAGGGTATTACTTTGTAAATCACTTTGCAAAAACAGATCCAGATAAAGTGGTTCAAAACTTTATTACAGGTTACCAAGAAAAATACAATGCTGAGCCAAATTCATTTGCGGCATTAGGATATGATACAGCTTATATCTTAACAGAAGCGATTAAAGCGGCAGGTAGCACAGATAGTCAGGCAATTTTAGACAAACTTGCAGAAACAGAGCACAAAGGCGTAACTGGTAGTATCCGCTTTGATGAAAAGGGAGATGTTTCTCAAAAGGATATCACAATCATCCAACTTAAAGATGGAAAGCATGAATTACTAGAAAAAATCGTAGTAAAATAATATATACATCTATAAAAGGTGTCTCTAATTCGAGGCACCTTTACTTGTGCGTATATTGGTTCGACGGGAAAAACCTTTTGGCTGAAAGTAGAATGTGGAAAGTTGAAAGGAAAACCTAGCCTGGCCTAGAGGCCAGGCTAGGTTTTCCTGACCACCTGACCACCTGACCACCTGACCACCTGACCACCTGACCACCTGACCACCTGACCACCTGACCACCTTACCACCTGATTAAAGTTCTTGAACTTTCAGAATATTTGTAATAATATGTTCATATTGTTTTGTTTTTGCCTTGATTTAAGTACAAACATGAATTTGTATAAAATGTTTCTAAATTTGTGGGAAATTATGACTAAGGTAAAATGTATATTAATAATGTAAAAATTCAGAATATTGTATTATAATAGTATGGAAAACAAAATTCTACATATTACTCCATAAGAATTGAGGAAACATTTTTAAACTTACTATCTTATGAGGAGTAGGTTTCGCTAAATAACATTAATGAAAGGAGGAGTAAACATGGTATTTATTCAACAATTAATTAACGGTCTTCAAGTAGGAAGTATTTACGCAGTAATTGCTTTGGGTTATACAATGGTCTATGGGATTATTAAATTAATAAACTTTGCTCATGGGGAAATTATGATGATGGGTGCATATTTTGCTTTTATGCTAGCTTTAGCAGGGGTGCCTGTTTGGGCAGTTTTTCTCATCTCAATGACCCTTACAGCTCTATTAGGTATGGCAGTTGAGAGAATTGCGTACAAGCCTTTAAGAAATTCTCCAAGAATATCGGCTTTAATTACAGCTATAGCTATGAGTTACTTATTGCAAAATATAGCTCTTCTCATATTTGGAGCGGATCCAAAAGTAATGCCATCGATTATTCCAAATAAACCAATTAATATTGGAGGTTTACAAGTCAGCAATATCACTTTAATTACATTTCTTGTCTCTGTATTATTTATGATTCTTTTGACCCTATTTATCAACAAAACAAAGGCGGGAAAGGCAATGAGAGCTGTTTCTGAGGATACAGATGCTGCTATGCTAATGGGTATTAATGTAGACAGAACCATATCTATAACATTTGCTATTGGCTCTGCACTAGGAGCACTAGGTGGAATTTTATATGCTGTAGCATATACTCAAGTTCTTCCAACTTTAGGTGTTTTACCTGGTTTAAAAGCTTTTGTGGCAGCTGTTTTAGGAGGAATTGGAATTGTTCCTGGGGCTATGCTTGGCGGATTTATACTAGGATTTGTAGAAACACTGGCAAAAGCTTACATATCTAGTAGCTGGTCTGATGCAATTGCATTTAGTATTTTAATTGTGGTATTGTCTGTAAAACCGACAGGGATCTTAGGTAAAAATACAAGGGAGAAGGTGTAATTGTGGCAGGCAAAAATAAGAAGTCTAATATGATTAATCTAATAGCGGTCATCCTTGTATTTGTTCTATTAAACATACTTACGACAACTGGAATAGTCAGCAGATATTTTGCAGGTATACTCGTTACATGTTTTATTAATATTGTAATGGCAAGTAGCTTAAATCTTACAGTGGGCTATTTAGGTCAATTGGCCTTAGGGCATGCTGGATTTATGGCAGTAGGTGCATATGCTTCTGCATTGTTTTCTATAGCTATTAATGAAATGGGAATGCCTGCAACAATACAGCTAGTCCTTTCCTTGATTGTAGCAGGAATTATAACAGCAATTATCGGTTACCTTATAGGTTTGCCAGCACTTCGGTTAAAAGGTGATTATTTAGCCATTATTACCCTTGGTTTTGGTGAAATAATCCGAGTTGCTATTAACAATTTGAAGTTTACAGGTGGAGCACAGGGGCTTACAGGAATTCCTAAGATTGTCAATTCAAATAATTCTTATTGGGTTACTATCGTGGTTCTCGTAGTGTTGTATACCTTAACCCGTTCAAGGCATGGTAGGGCTATGAAATCAATCATGGAGGATGAAATCGCTGCTGAAGCAGTAGGGATTGATACTATAAAATTTAAGGCTTTAGGATTTACGATTTCTGCATTTTTTGCAGGTGTAGGAGGTGGATTGTATGCACAATACACTGCTTTTCTAGACCCTTCTACTTTTGGTTTTATGAAATCTGTAGAGATACTTACTATCGTTATTTTAGGAGGTATGGGCAGCCTTACAGGTACAGTAGTAGCATCCTTTATACTGACGCTTCTTCCAGAACTTCTTAGGGATTTTGCAGAGTACAGAATGTTACTTTATTCCGCCGTATTGATTATTATGATGATTTTTAGACCTCAAGGAATCTTAGGAACAAAAGAATTCTCTTTAACAGGTGCATTAAGAATTCCGGCAGCAATACGAGAAAAGAAAAAAGCACAAAATGATGCAGAGGGGGGAGATCTCTAATGGCATTATTAGATGTAAAAGACTTAACCATTAAATTCGGGGGTCTTACTGCTGTAGATGGGTTTGAAATCTCTATTGAAAGTGGAGAACTTAGAGGCTTAATTGGGCCAAATGGTGCGGGTAAAACTACTGTATTTAATATGTTGACAGGTGTATATCTTCCGACTTCTGGAAGTATTGTTTTAGATGGTAAAAATGTAGTTGGAAAACAGCCTTATGATATCGTAGAAGCTGGAGCAGCTAGAACCTTTCAAAATATTCGATTATTTAAGGAGCTTACAGTAGAAGACAATGTTAAGATAGCCTATCATAAAGAAATGAAATATAATATTGTAGATGGCATCTTTCGACTGCCCTCTTATTGGAACGAAGAAAAGAAAGCTCACAATTATGCAATGGAGCTCTTAGATATATTTGACATGAGGCAATCAGCACAAAGCTTAGCTAAGAATCTTCCCTATGGAAAGCAGCGTAAGCTTGAGATTGCAAGAGCTTTAGCTACTAATCCAAAGATTTTATTGCTTGATGAGCCTGCTGCTGGAATGAATCCACAAGAAACAAAAGAGCTTATGGAGACCATATACTTAATTCGAGATAAGTTTAAGATTGCCATTCTCTTAATTGAACACGATATGAATTTAGTAATGGGCATTTGTGAAAAGATTACTGTAATAGATTATGGGAAAATAATTGCAGTTGGTAATCCAGATCAAATAAAATCCAATCCAAATGTAATCAAAGCTTATTTAGGCGAGTAGGAGGAGGGCAACAGATGTTAGAAGTAAAAAATCTTAATGTACACTATGGCAGTATACACGCTATTAAAAATATAAGTTTTGACGTAAAACAGGGAGAAATTGTAACCTTAATTGGAGCCAATGGAGCAGGGAAGACCACCATACTTCAAACTTTGTCTCGAATGATTAAACCTACTGATGGAATGATTCTTTTTAAAGAACAGGATATTGAAAAAGTCAGCCCACAAAAGATGGTGTCTATGGGTATGGGTCATGTACCAGAAGGCAGGCGAATTTTTGCCCAAATGACTGTACTAGAAAATCTTGAAATGGGAGCTTATTCAAGAAAGTCAAATAAAGCAGAATTTAACAAAGACTTAGAGTTGGTATTTAAAAGATTTCCTAGGTTAAAAGAGCGAATAAAACAATTAGCTGGTACTCTTAGTGGTGGAGAACAACAGATGTTGGCCATCGGTCGAACGATCATGTCTCATCCAGAACTGATTTTATTAGATGAACCTTCTATGGGACTTGCTCCAATTTTAGTAGATGAAATCTTTAATATTATTGAAGAAATCAATAAAACAGGAACTACAATCCTACTTGTAGAGCAAAACGCCAATAGAGCCTTACAAATTGCTGACAGAGGATATGTTCTAGAAACAGGAAAAATCGTCATTCAAGGAAAAGCAAAAGACTTAATTGAAAATGATGATATCAAAAAAGCGTATTTAGGCGGTTAACCGCCTAAATACGCTTTTTTTAGGTGGTAAGGTAGTAAGCAAATATGCGACTCACTGAAGGTTTTGCTTACCACCTAAAACAAAATCAAACTAAAATATCCAATCTTCCCACGACCAGCATTATAGGTCATCTTCTCATTTATCGACATGCGGACTACGTCGATTCCGCTGCCTTCCATTGAGTATTGTATTTTATCTGGGTGTCTGCAGGGCTTTTCTTCGGTTATCGCGCATGTTTTACATATGGTACAAGGACCAGCGCCCATAATCATAACTTCTTCATCTTTAAAAGCTTTGCGTAAAGCTTCATTTGCGTCAGCAACACATTTTAAGGATTCCATCATTTCTTTTCCTCTTTTAAGCTCTACGATTTTATTAATTAAAAAGGCGTGATTGTATTTTGATATTATTTCCTTACTTTCTTTTATGGTACTACCTTTGCAAGTATGATATTTACTAAAATTACCACAAATATTTCGGGCGCATTGGGCGAAGACATCTTTAGAAAATAGTATCTCACCAAGTTCTATTTCTTTAAACTCATCATAACCAATTTCTTTGAATGATTCTATTAATCGATCCTTAAGCATTGTCTAATCCCCTTGTAATTAAATGAATATAATTAAATTATAGGATAGAAGGATTATTAACTCAATATAAATAATATAATATACTATAATTTCAAAATACTACCGAGCAATACTTTGTAGTAATTTGTAATATTTTGTTGACAACCTATATTATAAATATTATAATAAACTTAAATTCATATTATTAGTTATATATAAAATTTTATAAAGTAAGGAGTGATTCAAAGTTACGTTTCATTTTAATAATGTAATGAAAACGTTTCAATTCTAGTATGTATTTCATCTAAGCTATCGTTTCAATTCTAGTATGTATTTCATCTAAGCTATTTATCTTAAAATAGCACGCATTTATTTTGGCAATTCTTTTAAAAAATATTTTAATGGAGGTATCTTATGGACAACTCAAAGAAAACAAAGAAACCCTTAAGTAAAGCATTAAAAACCTTTTACGGGGTTGGCGACTGTGCATTTTCATTAATGACAAGTGTTGAGAACTACTTCTTCCCATTTTTCTTAACGAATCTTGCACAATTTGACTTAGGTTTAGCCGCACTTATTCAAACGATTACAAGTGGAGTTGATGCTGCGATTTCGTGGATCTATGGAGCAATTATTGATGGATCCAAACCTATGAAATGGGGACGTTATCGTTCTTGGTTAATTGCATTACCATGGATTGTACCTTTACTTTACGCTTTACAATTTGTGAAGTTTGGAAACAATGCAATTAATGCAGTTACAATTATTATTGGTTTTTTAGCTAGTCATATGATCTGGAATATTCCTTATGTTGCAAATGTATCTTTAATTACATTAGCTGCACAAACACCAGAAGACAGATCTCAATTAACAGCGACAAGAGGCGCATGGGCAAATATGTCTAGGGTATTATTCCCTTATGTAGGTATTCCAATGGCATCTTTCTTCGCAGGAATAATTGGAGAAACAAATCAATATGCGGCAACAGCTTTTGTTTTAGGTGTTATTATGGCTGTTATGTACTATGCTCATTTTAAAATGTTTGATGGATACGAAGACGTTGATGTTGTTACTGATGTAAAGAGCAAAAAAGCGGATAAAATGAGCGGTGGAGACATGCTTAAATCACTATTCCAAAATCCTCCATTACTTGTACTATTAATTGCCGATGTATCAAAGTTCTTATTTAACTTCCTTTTAGGTGGTATTGCTGTATATTACTTTACATATGTTGCACAAAATGCAGCTTTATTGCCAACTTATATTTTTATTGCTAATATCTTAGGTGTAATAGGCTCTTATGTAAGTAAGAATTTTGCTAAGACATTATCTACTCGAACAGCTGCAATAGTGTTCTTTGTAATCACAGCAGCAGTTTTAATAGTTGCAAAGCTACTTTGGGCATCTGTATCTGTTTATGTAGTTATTATCTTATTAAGCATTGGCCAATTCTCATATGGTGTAAACTACTCTTTAATTCCTGCGCTATATGCAGACTGTGTTATTTACAGCGAATGGAAAACAGGCAAAAAAGCTTCTGGTTGGATTATGGGGCTTCAAAACTTACCATTAAAGGTCTCTATCTTATTAAGAGGATTAATCATCTCTGCAGTACTTGCATCTGCAAACTTTACACCAGATATTGATCCAGCACAAGCGAGTGATGCTTTGAAAAATGCCATTACAAATGGATTTATGTTAATACCAGCAATATTCTCTCTTGTTAGTGCGGTCTTACTGGTTGTAGGATTTAAAATTACTAGAGAGAAAGTTGTTGAATATCAAGAAGAGATTAATAGCCGAACAGCATAATTAATGATTTGATAGTAAGTTTTATATGTGTAAGTCAATAGGAGGATGGTGTTCTTTAGAAACCATCCTCCTTTCAACTAAAAAGACAAAAATTATTGTAATTTTATTTTTAAATAAAAGCTACTTATAAATTTATAAGACATTATTAGTAAAGGGTGTTATTATGGAGAAATTTATTAAATTCTTAATAAGCAAAGAGATTAGAGTGCATCTTATTACTGCAGCCATTGGATTTATCATAGTTCTAATCGGATCCTTTCTCATAGAATCTAAGAACGTGTCCTTTACTGTAAATATTATTGGAACCATACTTATGCTTACCTCCACTCAGGAGATTATGAGTAAGGTACCGAAAGGTTAAGCGATCAGCGTTTAGTCGCCAGCCATCAGTTCTCTAGGGCTAGGCTTTGCAAGTCAAAGATCCTTCATTGCGTTCAGGATGACGTGGTAGGCTTAGCCAAAACAAAAATACGTAATCATCAACGATGGCAAATGTTTTTCCTGACCACCTTAAAGCTGACCACCTGACCACCTGTTTTAGACATAAAAAAAGTTCTTAAACTAATATTTAAGAACTAATGCGAGTTATTTTTATTATGGTGCTCCCTCTGGGACGTATCCGCTGGCGCGTCTACCCTCCTCGCTCGCTTAGGCTCGCTCAGAGATTTCTTCACTATTCAATATGCATTTAGCATATTGAATTGCTTCGCACCGTTTCGAAACCCTCTCAGGGTTCGAGTCCCAGGATATAAAAAAAGTCCTTAAACGAAGATTTAAGAACTAATGCGAGTTATTTTATTTTGGTGCTCCCTCTGGGACTCGAACCCAGGACACCCTGATTAAGAGTCAGGTGCTCTAGCCGACTGAGCTAAGGAAGCGTGATTTGGGACAAGAATTATTATACTATGAAATAAAAAATAATGCAAGTAAAATACTAAAAAATTGGGAACCTAGAAGATCTAGTATTTGTAGTATATTTGAAATCTTGTTGTAAAAAAGACATTTTTTAAATAATATATTGATTTTATTAGTTAGATATAATATTATACTTATATAAAATTAAGAGAGGGAGGTTGATTTACAATATTAGTATACATAAATTGACATTAAATATTAAGAAGACAAAAACAAAAGGGGTGTTGCAGATGAAGAAAACTCAGTTATTAGGGATTATTTTAGCAATAGTAATTTTAATCGCAATGAATTTTATACCAGCTCAGGGCATATTATCAGAGGCGGGAGTACGATCAATAGGCCTTCTTTTAGCAGTGTTAATCTTACTAATTACGGAACCATTGCCAATAGGAGTGACTTGTTTTCTCACAATTGCTTTGATGGTAGTGTTTAAAGTAGCAGCGGATATACCGTCTGCTGTAAGTGGATTTACGAATTCAATCGTATACTTTGTATTAGTCTCTTTTGGACTATCAACAGCGATTACGAAAGTACCACTATCCACTCGATTGTTGAAAAAATTGATGTTATTGTTCGGAAAAAATGTAAATATGATTATATTTGCCATTATGCTATGCTCTGCACTTCTATCATGTATGATATCAAATGTGGCGACGACAGCTGTTTTTATTCCATTAGTATTAGGGTTTTTAAAAATCTATAAAGATCAAAGTGCTAAAATGAAAACAGGCAAAGCGATAATGATTGGCCTGCCAGTTGCTAGCATGATTGGAGGTATGATTACTCCAGCTGGTTCATCATTAAATCTAATGTGCATTAATCTATTAGAGCAGGCCACAGGAATAAGAATTACTTTTATTCAATGGATGACTTTCGGAATTCCCCTAGTAATTATCATACTGCCTATTGCTTGGTGGATTATCGTAAAGGTTTACAAACCTGCAGAATTATCTCAAGATGAAATAAAAGCTTATGTTAATGGTCTTGAGGTTCCAAAGAAAATGGGTTTTCAAGAACTATATGTACTAGTTTTAATGATCGTCTTACTTGTATTGTGGATTTTAAGCTCTTGGTATCCAGTTTTCAATGTAACTTTAGTAGCGATAATTGGATTTGTATTCTTGTTCTTGCCTAAAATAGAGGTACTTACTTGGACGGAATACATAAATGATGTAAGTTGGGCTGCCTTTTTCTTAGTAGGTACCATTATATCTGTAGGCAATAATTTAGTAGCAAACGGTGTCAGTGATTGGATTGTCCAAACATTAATGCCAAGTTCTATTAATCTTCCACTCTTTGGAATAATATTTATGATAGGTATCTTGATTTTCTTAATGCTAATCGTCGTTCCAGTGGCTCCTGCTCTTATAACAATGCTTGTAGTTCCTCTAGTAGGATTAGCAGCAAATATCGGAGTTAGCCCAATTATCACCATTATGACTTTGGGGTTGTGTGTATCAAATTGTTACTTGCTCCCTCTTGATACAGTTCCACTATTAACCTATATGACAGGGTATTATAAAATGGGAGAGATGGCGAAATCTACAGCTATTATCCAAATAGTATTAGCAGTATTTGTAGCTATATGGATACCACTAGCAGCTATGTTATTAGGGATTCTATAGTAAGTTTTAAGTTCTATGTTGTAAGTTCTATGTAAAACAATAGTTGAGCAATCGTTAAGCAGTGGTTAAACGATTGCTCAATCTTCTCTCGCCTATAGGCGAGCTTTTTTATCGTTCTTAAGTTTTTGATTTCTGTTCAATCAATAATTTTTTCAACATTCTAATTAAATAGTTTCCACTTCCACTTTCTACCCTTTTATCGTTTAAAAACTATTCATTCACGCAATTTCTTGTTATAATAGGTTAAACATTAGGAAAAGATATTAAGACATTTACGAAGGGAAAGGCTTATGAACAAATTTGGGACGGCTATTTTACTAGCAGGTGGGAAGAGCAGTAGGATGGGGTTTGATAAGCAACAATTAAAGGTCAATAATATTTTATTAGTAGAATATATTATTAATAGATTATACACAGTATTTGATGATATTGTAGTAGTTACAAATAATTCTGAGCACTATACTAATTTGCCTTGCCGAACTGTTCAAGACGAAATACCAGGTTATGGACCATTAAGTGGGATACATATAGGATTAAAAATGGCTAAAAACCAATACGGTTATGTTATGGCTTGTGATATGCCCTATATTAATTTTGATTATATTGCATATTTGAAAAATAGAATGGAACAGGTAGATTGTGATGCCTGTGTTACAGTGTTTAATCAGGAATGGATTGAGCCTTTTCATGGGTTTTATTCAAAAAAATTAATAAGTCCTATAGAGGAGTACTTAAAAAGTGGGAAAAGGTCGGTTTTTGGACTCCTCAAGAACTTTAACAGTATTTATATCGAGGAAGAGATTGCCCGAGAGTATAGCCCTAATTGGGATCTGTTCCTAAATATTAATACAAAAGAAGATTTACTCGAATTAGAAACACAGTGGAGCAACCTAAATATGTAGCATTGAAAAACTATTATTAGATTACGAATGCCTTACTTGTCAATGATTCGATTCGATATATTTCAAAATGCTTTCCAAATTCGATATTTAAGTTTTGGTACATATCATAAGACGTTTTAACGATATCATTAATGTCTTCATCAGACAATTTCATAAGTTTGTACAAGTTGCGAATTTTGTATTCTATAAGCTCTTCTATGGATAAATCTAAGTAGTTTTCCACATGTTTTTCTACAAGAGCCATAGTGATTGCAGCTACACATACTCTGATGAGTTTTACTTCTTTTGGGGAGATGTCTAAATTATAAATATTAACATGTAAACGATAGAAAAAGTCGATGATATCCGTTCTCTCATCTACTAGGACATTTTCCTGACATATTTCGTAGAAAAATCGCCTATAATTTTCATCCATAAGATAGCCACTCATAAAGACCCAATTTTCTATTGCTGTACCATATTTTAGTTCATAGTATCTGTAGATTTTATTCATTTTTATTCGAACCAAATCCTTGACCTCTAATAAACTATTAGCATAAATAATAGACGCAATATTTTTCTTTGTTTTAAAATGATAGTGTATAAGACCAAGATTTACATCTGCTAATTCACAAATTTCTTTACAAGAAGTTGCTTTATAACCCTTTTCATAAAAGAGTTTTTTACTAGCGTCTAAAATTTTCTTTTTTGTTTCTGCACTTTTCTTATAGCTTGCCATACGTAGTCCTCCTTTCTTTCATTATATCATATAAATAAACTCAATAAAATTACAAATTAATAAAAATTACACAAATGCAATATTGGCTTTAAATAAATAGTTACAAAATCAAGGAATAAGACTAATAACTACAAAATCTAAAGTGTAGTAGATATACAATTACAAAAAAGGGCAAAATTTGCCCTTTTGTAATTGTATATCTATTTTTATAATTAACGATGTTTATTTACTCTGTAATATTATTTTCGAATCAGTTCATGAACGGTTCCTATAATATTATCGCTTTTCTTAGTGGACATTCCCATAAAGTGATACATAGGACAGAAACCAGTTATTCCTTCTGCAGTCTTCATAGCACCTAAAGCAATCATAAATTTTGATTTTTTGCATATTCCCATACCAAACATAGTTAATCCACAAGAAAGTCGAGCATAAGCGTCAATCAAGCCAATATTTTTTCGAACCAAAATAACCCCTCCATTTCTCAAAACTTTATATTATTGTTTGAAGTATTGAAGAAAATATGCATTGGCTCATGGGTATTGCTATGGGGTCAGCCTTTTCTCATGGGTATTCCTCTCGGGTCAGCGACCAGCGGCTAGTCACCAGCACTTTGCTACCTAAAGGTAGCTTAAGAAGACCTGAAAGGAATACTCCAAACTGATAGCTGACGGCTGGTAGCTGGTGGCTGGTTTTATTCAATGGCTACAAGTTTTGCTGAAGCTACCCCTTTTAATTTAGTAAGAGTTTCAATGAGGTGTTGAAGGGTTATGGATAAGTCTAGTATATCTAGAGTAATGGATACGATGGCTTTGTCATTTATAGGAATATCTTGATTGATCGTCAGGATGTTTCCGTTTTTATCTGCAATAATATTTAATATATTAGAGAGTACTCCTTTATGATGCTCTAATACAAGAGATAAGGTTGCTTTGCGACCTCCTAATTGATTTGAAGGGACGAAGACATAGTCTTTATACTTATAATAAGTACTTCTACTTATGCCTACTTTTTTTACAGCTTCACTTACGCCTTTTACTTGATTGCTGTCTATAAGCTTTTTCGCCTCAATTACTTTATCAAAATAATCAGGAAGTATTTCTTTGCTTATGATTAGATATTTTGTTATCATTCTATATCACCTTAAATTAGGCAATCCTTATGCCTGTTTTATTGAATGGGAAAGTCTTACTTTTAATCTTAACTACTAACCCTGTCATCCTAGAGCCCAGCATGAATGGTTGGATGGTTGGTTCGTTGGTCGGTTGGACGGGAAAAGCACTACTCGTCTTTGGATGAGATAAAGACCTAAGTCCCTACTCTAGTCATCCTGAGCGTCAGCGAAGGATCTTTGACCCGCAGAGCCTATCCCTGAGACACTGGTGGCTGGTCGCTGTTTGCTGATGGCTAAAGTGCCCCAGGCACTTTCTTATTACACTTTCACCCATTTGGCACCATTATAGTCAATATCTACTTGTTGGATTATCCATTTTGATTTTAATCCACCTAAAATAGCTGGTATACTTCTTTCAAATTGTTCAGTATTTTCTACAATGCAAAGAAGGCTTGGTCCCGCACCACTTAAAAAACAGCTAAGACCACCGTTACTTAATACTTTTTCTTTGATAAAGTCAAAGCTTGGAACCAATTCCTTGCGATAAGGTTCATGCAATTGATCCCTTGACACAAAACGTAAGGTCTCCTTATCCCCATCCATTAGAGAAAGCACCATTAAGGATGCATTGGCAATATTATTGGCAGCATCTTTAAATGGGACTTGCTCAGGTAATACAACCCTAGATTTGCTCGTAGACAGTGTAAAGTCAGGAATGAGTACATAAAAGCTGTAACGATCAGAAACTTGAACTTTTTTGTGAAAAATACGGTTTCTAGACTTGGTGGAAATATTTAATCCTCCAAAAAAAGCAGGAGCTACATTATCCGGATGTCCTTCGATACGTACAGCCATTTCTAGAAGCTTTTCTGTGCTGTAGGGCTGACCAAGGAGTAGATTTGCTCCTATGAGGCCAGCTACAATGCAAGTAGCGCTACTACCTAATCCTCTGCTAAGGGGAATTTGGGTTTCAAATTTTATGTATAGACCTCTTGGAACATGTTCTCCTTTATAATAATCGTTAAATAAGGACATGGCAGAGGTATATACTAAATTATTTTTATTGTTTGCAACCTCACAGTTTTCAAAAATCAAATCTTCTGCATAATCAATGAAAAATTTGTTATATACATTTAATGCAAGGCCAAAAGAATCAAAACCCGGACCAATATTTGCGCTAGTAGCAGGTACACTTATCTTATACATTAAAGTAAAATTTCTCCTACAGCTTCTTTCATCTCATCGGATGAAATAACTTTTTTGTGAAGAATTGCAGAATCTTTTAATTTCTTAATTGGTTCAGGAATTGTAAGACTTGTCTTTTGGGCTAACTTATCGATCAATTCATATACCTCTAAATCACTGTTTTTAAAGATTGACTCATATACTGCTTCTGGGAATTTAAAAGGACTGGCTGTTGACAGTATAATATTTGTCCTTTCATCAGATGTATTCTTTACATAATCTTCACACACTTTGTAGGCTACCGCTGTATGAGGATCTAAGACATAATTGTATTCTTCATAAACTTGTCCTATGACCTTTTTTGTAGATTCTTCGTCAGAGTAAGAACCATAGAAGAGCTCTGAAATACCAGATTTCATCTCTTCAGGGATAGTATAGCTGCCCTTGGTATTTAATTCTTCCATTAAATTGACGATAAGTTCTTGATCATTATTACTAGCATGGTACAACATTCGTTCAAAATTACTAGAGATCAATATATCCATTGAAGGAGAGATTGTCTTAATGAATTCTCTGTTTTTATTGTACGTTCCTGTTTTAAAGAAATCGTAGAGGACATTATTAGAATTAGAAGCACATAGGAGTTTATGAATAGGCAATCCCATTTTCTTTGCATAATATCCAGCTAAAATATCGCCAAAATTGCCTGTAGGAACGGTAAAGTTGACAGAATCATTTAATGCGATAGCGCCTTTTTGAACTAATTCCATATACGAGCTAAAATAATAAACTACTTGAGGAAGAAGTCTACCAATATTAATGGAATTTGCAGACGATAATATAATCTTCTCTGATTTTAGTTTTTCTTTAAATTCTTTATTACTAAATATTGATTTTACACCATTTTGCGCATCGTCAAAATTACCTTCAATTCCTAATACGTAAACATTGTTTCCTACTTGAGAAGTCATTTGTCTCTTCTGGATACTGCTTACTCCTTCAGAGGGGTAAAAGACAATGATTTTTGTATTTTCTACATTTGCAAATCCTTCTAAAGCTGCCTTGCCAGTATCACCTGAAGTAGCTGTTAAAATCACAATTTTATCTTCTACATTTTGCAGTTTTGCTGAAACTTGAATAAGGTAAGGCAATATGCTTAGTGCTACATCTTTAAAGGCTAAAGTAGGACCATGGAATAATTCTAGAATATGGCGATTGCCAAAGCTTACCACAGGAGCTACCTTAGGCACTGAAAACTTATCATAAGCTTTACCTATAATGTCTTTTAAATGATTCTCACTAAATTCAGGAAGATATTTAGAGAGAATAGAGTAACAAATTTCTTTATAAGATTTATGGACTAAATTCTCTAGGTCTATTTGAGGAAAAGCAGTAGGTACGAATAGTCCACCTTCGTCAGATATACCTTTTAGTATGGCTTGAGAAGCTGTTATTGTTTTGTCTGAACGTGTACTTTTATAAGAAATGTTCATATTGACCTCCAAAAATATTATTGTTTTATTCTATTGTCTATGATAAAATGTTTCTAAAATAAAAACAAGTGTTTTCGTCAGAAAAACATAAAATATTTAGGTGGTGTTGACGTGAAAGTAGGATTATTAGGTCTCGGTACTGTCGGGACTGGTGTTTACGAGATTATAAACCATCAGAGAGGTAACTATTTTGCTTCATCGAAGCAAGAAATCGTTATTTCAAAAGTTATGGTCCGAGATATAGACAAAAAGAGAAAAGTCGATGTGCCAGCAGAGTACTTGACTACGGACTTTAAAGATATAATCGATGATGAAGAAATTAAAGTAGTTATCTGTGTTATGGGCGGTCTGGAAGCAGAATACAATTATATGATACAATCAATGAAAAGAGGCAAGCATGTCATTACGGCAAATAAAGCAGCTGTGTCAGAATATATGGATGTCCTTTACAAGACAGCTAGAGAAAACAATGTAAGTTTCTTATACGAGGCAAGCGTCGGCGGCGGAATTCCAATCATTACTTCTCTAATTCAAATTCTTAGAATTAATCAAATCAGTGAAATTAAAGGAATTTTAAATGGAACCACCAACTTTATCCTCAGTAAAATGAGTGATGAAGGCTGGGACTTTGAAGAGACGCTAATAAAAGCGCAAGAATTAGGATTTGCAGAAGCAGATCCAACAGCAGATATTGAAGGTTTTGATGTCTCACGAAAACTGTCCATTTTATCTTCTATGTCTTTTGGATTTCATATTAAGGATGAAGATATTAAAAAGAGAGGAATAAAAGAAATTACTTCTGCAGACATCGATACCATCAACGATATGGGGTATGTAATTAAGTATTTAGCCCACTCTAAATTAGAGGGTAACACTTATTATGCTACGGTTGAACCTGTGTTACTGTCAACAAAAGATATAATGAGTAATGTAAATGAAGAGTTTAATATCATATCTATAAATGGAGATATTATCGGCGAGTTACAGTTTTATGGAAAAGGGGCAGGGAAAGATGCTACTGCTAATGCTGTGGTAGGAGATTTAATGTATATTATCAATGCAGATTTTAGAAAACAAGAAATTGTATTAGATCAGCAATTAGAAAACGGCGGAATAAAAGAGTTCTCAGGTAAATACTATCTAAGAGCAGATAGCGATAATCACGAAGAGTTTAGCCATATTATAGATACAATCAGTGATTTCTCAAATAATAAAAAAATTATATTTAATAGAAGTAAAGTTTTCGTTGTTACAGATGAAGTCCGAGCAGATCAATTTGAAGAATTAGTCCTTGAACTTAAATCAAAAAACATCAATTTATTTTACGCTAGAATATATTCGTAATGGGGGACAAAGATACAAATGAAGAATCTTATCGTTCAAAAATACGGTGGAACAAGTGTAGGGGACATTGAAAGAATAAAAAACGTGGCAAGGCGGGTAATCAAGACAAAAGAATCTGGAAAAGATGTAGTGGTAGTAGTATCAGCAATGGGAGATTCTACAGATCATTTGTTAGAAATGGCTTATACCATTAGCGAAAAACCTGCAGCAAGAGAGATGGATATGCTTCTTGCAACTGGTGAGCAAGTTTCTATTGCTTTATTAGCCATTGCTATACAAGAAATGGGTCACGATGTCATATCCTTAACGGGTGCACAGTGCGGAATCATTACTTCTGATCGATTTAATAAGGCCAAAATAGATTCTATCAATACTACGCGGATAATGAGAGAACTACAAAGTAAGAAAATCGTTATCGTAGCAGGATTTCAGGGGGTCAATGCCAATAAGGATATTACTACGTTAGGTAGGGGCGGCTCTGACACTACAGCAGTGGCTTTAGCAGCTGCTTTAGGAGCAGAAAAGTGTGAGATTTATACGGATGTTAATGGAGTGTATACTGCAGATCCAAGGATTGTGTCAGAAGCCAGTTTAATACCAGCCATTTCCTACGATGAAGTAATTGAATTAGCAGCACTAGGTGCAAAAGTTTTACATCCACGTTCCGTGGAACTAGCAGGAAATTATAAAGTGCCTTTAGTAGTCCGATCTAGTTTTAATGACCATAAAGGTACAATTATTGAGGAGGATATAAGCATGGAAAAAGTTTTAATTAGAGGAATATCATTAGATGAAGACATTGCAAAAATATCTGTTTTAGGAGTCCCAGACAAACCAGGTATTGCATTTAAATTATTTAGTTTATTATCAAAGGAAGACATTCATGTAGATATGATTGTACAAAATGTCAATAGAAATGGAGTAAACGACATTACATTTACAGTAGCCATGGATGAACTTCAAAGAGCTAACGAAACAGCCCAAAAATTTGCGTTTGATGTAGAAGCAGAAAGAGTCGTATATGATACAGGCGTATCTAAATTATCTGTTGTAGGTACAGGTGTAGTAGCCAACGCAGAAGTAGCCTCAAAATTCTTTGAAGCTCTTTACGAAATAGGCATCAACATTCAAGCTATCAGCACTTCAGAAATAAAGATTTCTTGCATTATTGACAAAGAAAAAGGCAAAGAGGCTATGAAGTATATTCATAAGAAGTTTGATATGTGATGAAACCAGCGACCAGCTATCAGCAACTAGCCATCAGCATTTAGCCACCTCTGGTGGCTTTAATTTGCTCCATGACTATAAAGGTGGCAGTAGACTAATTAGCTGGTTTTAAACATTTTGTAAGAACAAATACCTCTAATTTGCAGTTATATCAATGTGGTACATACTAAAACTAAGGCTACTAACGGTAGCTTTAGCTGGTAGCTGACCGCTGATTGCTGTTTTATAGTCCTGGCGGCTAGTTGCTGATGGCTAGCTTAGTTGTTCCACTTCTCTTGTAATTTTCTCTACATACTCTGAATCTTCTATAAAAATTAAATTAAATTTAATATGATAGATTAAAGAGTCTAGGGTGGATTTGGCTACTAGGTAGGCGGCGGCGCCATCGCTTAGGTAGTTTTTATTTCCTTTATCGATGATTTTCTCTATTATTTTCATTAGCTTTACTATTCTATAGGTCATCTTTAAAGGAATTTCTACAGCTTCTTTATATGCATTTTGTAGCTCTTCATTCTTAGCTCTTTTGTCTTCATCAGTATCTATCTCTCGTTTCATGACATCTACAACTCTTTTATAAGACAATGTATCTCTGTCCATGTCAAATAAGAACTCATTTCGGTAGACAGTACACTGTACGGTACACTCTTTTAATTCTTCAATAAATACTGGATTCTTCGTTTTTTCTATAGTATGGCGAAGGGCCATTTCAGCCATAGCTGCTGCGGAAGCTCCACAAAGTCCAGCCACACTTCCACCAGCAGGAGTGCCGGATTTAGAAGCGATTTCTTCTAGAAAAACTTTTATAGATTGATCTGCAATAGACATAAAATCTCTCCTCAATTGTTGTGAGTATTAGTATGTGCGGATTGAGAGAAATATAAACTGGAAATTAGGTGGTCAGGAAAAACTTAAAAGCGGAAAGCTGAATGCTGAAAGCGGAAAAAATCATACTCGCCTTTAGGCGAGATAAAGACTTAGAACTTATTACATAGAACTTAGAACTAAATGAAATAAAGTCATCTGGTGATGACCTTATTTGATTTTAGGTAAATGTATAGACACAATATCATTTTCATAATATGCGCTTATTTGGCTTTTATCGATTCCGTTTAAAGAAAAACTCCTTTGACAATAAGAATAACTATGTTCTTTTAGAGTATAATCGTCATTGTCTTCATCTAAAATATCTTCTCTGTTTGCTTCAACATAGAGGGTATTGTCTTCTATATATATTGACAATTCATCTTTATTAAACCCTATTAGTTTCATAAGCACAACGTATTCGTGATCCTTTTCATTGATAGTTGCATCTATTCTCCTGTCTTCAGGTTCTTCTGTAAATAAGCGTGCAATGTTTTCAAAATCATTTTTTTCACGGTAATCCATGACATCACCCTCCTTGCTTTACTTGCTTTGGTGGATAAAGGAACAGAAGTAAAACAATTTTTATAGTGCATTATATTCCAGCAAGGATAAAACGTTACAGAAAGACCCATGAGTTACAAATTATCGCAAAATTACAACTACCTTTGTTCACTATATAAAATTTTATTTAAGATATAATACAAAAAAGAGGATAAAATAATGGATGAAAAAACTAGAAAATGGACTGAAAAAATGGGAGAAGAGATCCAATAACTTTAAAATAACCTCTTGTTTGCAAGAAGGTGATTATAAATAATGATAAAAACAGAGGCAAAATACTACCTACTTAATAAATTTAGGCTTACAAAAGAGATTCCAGTAAAAACTGAAATCTCTTTTATAAGTATCTTAAGAATTATCCTTATTTTTTTCCTTAAACCATAAGTAAAGACTAAATCCAATTATTAATATC
The DNA here is from genome assembly GCF_003317055.1 of Alkalibaculum bacchi. Lineage (NCBI taxonomy): Bacteria > Bacillati > Bacillota > Clostridia > Eubacteriales > Eubacteriaceae > Alkalibaculum > Alkalibaculum bacchi. The sequence goes on along the minus strand of NZ_QNRX01000002.1, from coordinate 134,772 downwards.
ATTGAAATTTGAGTCAAGGCTCTTTCAAATACAAACATATTTAAACACTCGCTTTCGACTTATATACTAATTCCAAAAGCTCTTTACCACTACTTTAGCAATGAATGTTTCACATTTACAGTAAATGGTCCTGGAGTTATATTAGTGATTAATGTAGCACCAAAAGAACCAGCAGGATCTTGAAATCTAAATATACCTTTTGATTTGGTATTAGAAACAATAGATGAAGAGCATCTTTTCATTGTTATCACTTACCTTTCGTAATTTTCTTACTCTTGAACAAAGTCTATAACTCATATTGATATCACAATAATATTTGCATATATTGGAAAAATGTACATTTTATTACTTATACATTACTATAGTCGTTGCTAGAAAACAATGAAAAGAATATGCCATTATTCGACAATACAAAAGCATAAACCTATGTGCGCTGAAGTTCCTTCGCGTTTTTATATTTAAAATTCTTGAAATTATTTCGAAACATTAGACGTGTTTTCTTATCGATAAAGATTTTTTAACAAGAAAAAGCGGATAGAAAATTATATTTACAAAAAAATGCAAAACTGAAAAGGAATATGTAGAAATTATTTGCAGAAAAAAGGATTTAGAGAATGTTGTTTAGGTGGAAATGAAATTAAAGGAGAGATAGAAAATCAAGTTCCTATATCTCCTAACACACTTTATGCAAAGAGGGGAATTGTGTGATTACTGGTTTAAATTAATATGACAGTAACCATTTGGATTTTTTTTGAGATAATCTTGATGATATTCTTCCGCTTCGAAAAATTTTTCTAATGGTTTGATTTCAGTGACTATTGGTTTTGATAATGTACTCTGTAATTGGCTTCTAGAGTCTAATATAGTCTCTAAATCCTCTTCATCGAGATAATAAATGCCCGTTCGGTATTGAGTGCCAATATCGTTTCCTTGTCTGTTTGAGAGAGTAGGGTCTATAATTGCCCAAAATTTATCTAAAATATTTTCTAAGTGAATCTTATCTTCATTGTACTGTATCATCACTGCTTCTGTATGATTTGTATTGCCAATACAAACTTCTTCATAAGTAGGATGTAAAGTAGTTCCATTTGCATAACCAGACTTTGTCATTTCAACGCCATCTAGTCTTTGGAAATAAGCCTGTACACCCCAAAAACATCCACCTGCTAAAACGATACTTTTCATAATACACCACCCTTTTTGGTTGTTAGATGCAAGATGTCAGAAATAAAAGCTATAGCCAGCAAACAAAGTATTCGTTGCTAGATGCTGATAGCTAAATAAATGTAGCACCCTAGATACTATAACAACTGTTTAACAATCGCTCAACAATCGTTTAACTATTGATATGAAATCATGAGGGATAATTAAAATTTTCTTCGGTGCTATTATTTAATAAATCTAGATACAATTTTGCCTCGTAAATTGCCATATTTAGATTCATATCTTGATAGTTTCCACATTCAATTGAACTTGCACCAGGTACTTGTCCTTCAAAACGAGATATGAATTCGTATAGTTCTTTTATGAGAGGTACTATTTCTTCAGCAGTATAATCTCCAGCTAAGATCAAGTAAAAACCAGTTCTGCAGCCCATAGGGCCAAAATATATAATTTGTTCTTTGTACTCATTATGGTTTCTTAAAAAGGTTGCCCCTAGATGTTCTATTGTATGCATTTCTGCAGTGTTCATTACAGGTTCCTTATTTGGTTGTTTCATCCGAATATCAAATGTTGTGATGACAGAGTTATTTAATTGGTCTCTTCGAGATACATATAATCCCTTTAAGAGTTTTTCATGATCTATAGTAAAACTTGCGATTTTATTCATTTTTAAACCTCCTCGTAGTTATTATATCATAAAATATCGCAGATTGCCTCAGCTGCTTACTCACAAAAGAATAAAGATTCTAGAGGGTTCTAGAATCTTTTAGTAGTCTCGAATTAATAATTTATCTATAATGTATTTTAGCCTATCTTTGCTTTCGCAATCGGGCAATTTCCTTAGGGAGTCGTATGCTTTTTGTGTGTATTTTCTTGCAAGAGTTCTAGACTGTTCTAAACCATTGTTTTCAACGACGGCTGAGTGTATAAGGCCAATTTCTTCATTAGTAAAGGTACTGTTTTTTAACAAGTTTTCTAGTTTGCCGTCTTTATCATTTTGCAATGCGTAAATGACAGGTAAAGTTAAATAACCTTGTTTTAAGTCGTTCATAGTACTTTTTTTAATAATATTTTTTGTTGAGTAATCTAAACAATCGTCAATAATCTGAAAGGCCATACCAATTCGGTATCCGGTTTTTGCTAATGCACTTTTTATCTTCTCATTTGCATTTGTTTCTTCTGCACCTACTAATAGGCTAACAGAAAATAATGAAGCTGTTTTTCCTGTAATAATACGTAAATATTGCATTATGCTGGAGTTAAATTTATAGCGTACACTATACTGGATAAGTTCACCCCGACAGATTTTCATAATTACTTTTGATAAGCCTATTGCGCTTTCTTTGTGAAAGTCCTCACTCACTAAAGTGAAAATTTTTGCGAATAAGTAATCACCAATAAAAACAGCAGAGTCTTTGCCGTATTTGCTTTGTACGCTTTCAACTCCTCTTCTAAGCTTTGCTTCGTCGATAATATCATCATGAATCAAAGTTGCGATATGTAGCATTTCTACAATAGCAGCTAAATTGAGGATATTTCTTTTTGGCTCTTCGCCAAAGGTAGAACCCAATAGAACAAAAGCCGGTCGAAGCAATTTGCCACCTGATTGGACTGTGTCGTGCACTGCATTTATGATAAAATCATGTGAATCCCTTACAGAATCTTCAATGATTTTTGTGACTTCATCTAATTGTTCTTGAAGGTCTGGGTATAAACTCCAGAAATTACTCATTTTAATCTCACCTTTTTATTTTTAAAGTTAAAATTACCTTTTAGCAAGTATTTTAGCAAGTAATTAGAAGCGATACCAATAAATATACCTGTAGGTATAGCTACTAATAGTAAATAAGGCCAAAGCAAAAATACATTCTTATTTTGAAGAATTAAAACAGCTACAGTTAATTGTCCTGCATTATGAAAAACAGCGCCAATGATGCTAACTGCTATTAGACTAAAATTATTATTTGACAATTTAAAGGTTACATACATAGCGATTAAACTAAATATACCACCGGTTAGAGAGTAAATTAAGACAGTCATATTGCCAAACATAAAGGAACTAAGAAATGTTCGAGCTATCACGATTAATAAGCTTTCCTTAAAACTTAATGTAGAGAGAGCTAGTAATGTGGCAATATTGGCTAAACCAAGTTTTGCTCCTTGTATAGGAATAGCGGGTAATAGAGATTCTACATAACTTAAGATCATGGCTTGCGCTACTAACATGGAGATGTATACTAATTTTCGAGTAGAAATTTTCATGATATCACCTTAATTATTTGGTATGATTTCAGCGATTACCTGATTAGGCAAACAAACAATCATCTCGCTGACTTGGTCAATAGGTGTGTTGTGCACACAAATTTGGTCTGGACAGTCTGCTTCATAAATGGAAACTACGCCATCTTCTATCTTGATTTTATTCAAACCCAGATCCGTTTCTACATTAAAGGTTTCATTTGTCTCTGCTGTTAGTGGGATCTCCTTATACACTTTTCCTTCAGAAGTAACCCTTAAAAGTGTTTCTGCTTCACTATCTTTATTTAAGTTTATAAATACAATTCCAATTAGAGCTATTATAAGAACGCCTAGTATTATCCAAATATCTCGTTTCTTCATATTTTCACCTATATTTCGTGTCCGTTATTTATTAAAAAAATCCTTCTTCTTTTCGAAGAAGGATTTCCTTTTTTCCTATATTAGGAAAGTCCTACTTTGTATATATAAAAGTGAATACTTTTATCATTATTATACCATTTAATACTCATTTAGCAAAGTCCAGTCTAATTCCTAGAACCCAAAGGTAGTTCATTGCACGATTATTATTTTTCTTCGAATTCGTCAAAGTATAAATATGATTTTTTTACAAATCCGAGTTTTGACCACCAACGCTTGATAGCGGGAATTACATAGTAATCTAAGCCTAGGGCACGACCGGCACCTTCCATTAGGGCAATTGCACAAACAATATACCAAATCATAGAAGCATCAGCCATTCCTGTAAAGGCAATACCTATACCCATACCAACGCTAACAAGAGAAGCTAAGAAAGTAAATAGGCCAAATATTAAGCACAATCCGATAACAATTTCACCTACAACCATCATCGTTTGGAATGGAACTTCAATAGGTTTGATAATGCTATTAACCATATTGACCATCCACTTAGGAGCATTCATTATAGCATCTCCAAAACCAGCAGGTTCGTGGTCTACTGCCCATTGGAAGAATGGGTGTAGTTGATTTGTAGCTTCTGTAGTAGCATTACCTACATCACCTACTATGCTACCAGCGCCACCAGCAGCACCTGTAGCAGCAGTTACTGCTTCTGCAGCGGCACCAGCTGCAGCTGTTGCTCCTGTGCCACCATCTCCACCAGCAGGAGCATAGCCTGCAATAGCATTGATTGTATCCACAACTTTAGGGGATTCTAACCAGCCTTCTCCGATTTTTACCATACCTTCGACAAGCCACATATAACCTAACCACAATCGTAGTGGTAATTTCCAAATGTTTTTAGAAGATGAGGAGAACAAGCCTCCAAATACGCTTCTTCTGTTTTTAACGTGGAAGAATTCATGTCTGAGATAGTTCCACACTTGTCTTATACCAGCAACACCGATTTGATAGTAGATATTGACGAGATGTTTAATCAATACAGCAAGCCAGCCAGATGAGTTAAATCCAGTTTCTGCAACAGCATATTGAGAACCAATGGACACCATAAATCCATGATAATTTTGTTTATGTTTGTGTAAACTTTCACCTTTAATAAGTGCTGCAACGTTCATTGCTGCAGTATGTCCAGTTTGTTCAGCAGCTTCTACAATTTGTGGTAATGGACCTGTTTCATCCTCGTAAGATGCACTGTCTCCTATAACAAATACATTGCGAGTAGCTTTTCCGTCCTTCAGTGGTTGTAAGGATTCATTTACTACGATTCTTCCACCTCTACCAAGGTCAAAGCCTAATTCACTAAGATTAGATTTGTTTTTAATACCTGTAGTCCAGATCAATGTCTTAGTAGGGATTTCTGTACCATCTTTTAGGGTAACAGAATCAGGACCTACTTTAACTACTGGTGAGTTTTTAAGAAGTTGAATGCCTAATTTCTTATAGCGTTTTTCAACTTTAGCCACTTGAGCGTCGTTTTTTAACATATTTAATATACGATTCATGGCTTCGATATTATAGATCGTTACTTCTTTTTCATTAATATTATATTTTCTTGACAGGTGTTTTTTTGCTTCGCCGATTTCGCCTACCATCTCAACACCTGTAAATCCGCCGCCACATACTGCAAAAGTAAGGAGCTGTTTTCTCTTGGCAGGATCTTTTTCTGTGGAAGCTTGAGCAAACATATCCTCAATGTGATTTCTTAATAACACAGCATCTTCAAAAGACCACAATGTAAATGAGTTTTCCTCTGCTCCCTCTACTCCGAAGAAGTTAGGTTCATTACCTGCACCCATAATGAGATAATCATAACTATAAGTCTCATTATCTGATTTTAATTGATTCTTAGAAAAGTCAAATTCTTTTATGATGTCTCTTACCACATTTACTTTACGACCAGCAAAAATCTTTTGCAAGTTTATTTGAACTGATTCAGGTTCAGTACGATGACCAGCTACTTCATGTAATTCTGTCATAAGAGTATGAAAGTTATTTTTGTCAATTAAGGTTATCTCTACATGATCGTCATGTTTAAATAATTTATGCAGGGTTTTACCAGCTTTGACACCAGAATAACTTCCGCCTACGATTACTATCTTTTTTGCCATTTTAATCCTCCTTAAATTTTTGTGATAAACATAAATATCCTACATAAATAAATGCACTACAAAAAAACAATATAAAACAATAAAATTAGGGTAAATATTTTGTATATCTAATATATTAATATATTTTATCCATTAATTCAACAATTTATTTATTAACTAGGAATGCATGCTTGTACTCAAAAAAGTTTTAAACTGCGAAAAATAATTGGATATTTTACATTAGAAGACAAAATATGCATGACAATTTTGCTAAAATGAGTGATAAAAAGACAGGAGGGGTTCCTATGGGACAAGTTTACGTTATTACCTCAGGAAAAGGTGGCGTAGGGAAAACCACAACGACAGCAAATCTAGGTTCCGCACTGGCTATGATGAATAAAAGAGTAGTCGTAATCGATGCAGATATTGGACTTCGGAATCTCGATGTTGTAATGGGTTTAGAAAATCGAATTGTATATAATGTAGTAGACGTAGTAGAGGGAAGATGTAGGTTTAGTCAAGCCCTAATTAAAGATAAGCGTTTTGAAGAGCTCTATTTGCTTCCAGCAGCTCAAACGAATAATAAAACCGATATTGCACCAGGCGATATGATAGAGTTATGTGATGAACTGCGAGCAGAATTTGACTATATTCTCATTGATTGCCCTGCTGGTATTGAGAGAGGTTTTGAAAATGCCATAGCAGGAGCAGATAAGTCTATAGTAGTTACAGTTCCTGAGGTATCAGCTGTTCGGGATGCAGATCGAATTATTGGTTTATTGGATAGTGCAGGTATACAAGAGGTAAATCTAATAATAAATAGAGTAAGATCAGATCTAGTAAAAAAAGGTGAGATGCTAAGTGTAGACGATATGCTTGACATTTTAGCAGTGAATCTTTTAGGCATTGTTCCTGATAATAAAGATATTGTTATTACAACAAATAGGGGAGAACCAGTAGTAGGTAATCAAAAATCCCTTACTGGACAAGCGTATCGTAATATTGCCGAGAGAATCCTAGGTGAAGAAGTACCCTATGTAGAATTAGATGTGAAGAAGAATTTTATTCAGCGGCTTTTTAGTACGAATTAAGGAGATGAATAAAGATGCTATTTTTTAGAGGAAAACAAGATAGTAAGGATATTGCTAAAAGAAGGCTTCAAAGCTTACTGTCCAATGAAAAAAATAATATGAATACGGAAAAATTAGATATGATTAAGTCAGAAATCATCCATTCAGTAGAGGATCATTTTCCAGTAAATCGAAGTTCTAGTGAAATTTACATAACAGAAGAAAACAAAGAATCTGCAATCGTAATCATCCTCCCCATAGTAAAAGAGAAAGTATAGTAGCTTTCTCTTTTTTATGTTACAATAATAAAAGTTATAAGTTGTATGTTCTACGTTCTATGTAAAAGCTTTAAAGTCACCGAAGGTGACTAAAGAACTTAGAACTTAAAACTTAGAACTTAGAACTAAACTGGGAGGTTAAATTGAAACCATTAAGTTACATAAAAAAGATTGATTATACATTGATATTTGTTATACTGGCTCTTTTTACCATAGGTATGATTGCCATTTGGGTGGCGACAGATACGGAGAATTTTATTGCAGGAGAGTCTTCAGATTATATTTTTAAACAATTAGTTGCCTTTACTATAGGCGTAGTGGGAATGATTATTGTTATGAGTATTGATTATCACTTGCTTGGTCAATATTGGATTCATATATATATATTATGTTTAATTTTGCTAGTAATAGTGTGGGTGCCTGGTATTGGTGTAGTCAATAAGGGGACAAGAGGTTGGATTAATTTAGGTTTTATGGATTTGCAGACCTCAGAAATTGGAAAATTACTTTTTATCATATCTTTTGGAAAATTATTAGATAAACGAAGGGATAAATTAGATCGAATTGTGGATTTATTGCCTTTGGCGCTTTTCATAGCACCTGTTATTGCGTTAATTGCTATGCAGCCAGATATGGGGCAAGCATTAGTATATGTGGTTATTGCAGCAGGAATGCTCTTTGTAGCTGGGCTTAATACTAAGTACATTTACGGGGTTATCGCTAGTGTCATTGTAGGGTTTCCTCTTATATGGAATTTTTATATGCATGATTATCAGAAAAAGCGATTGATTACCTTTTTTAATCCAGCAAACGATCCTTTAGGTGATGGTTACCACGCCATACAGTCTATGACCGCAATAGGCTCAGGGGGAGTTTTCGGAAAGGGCTTTGGTGCAGAAAATACCATGACAAAACTAAACTACTTGCCTGCCCAATGGACAGATTTTATATTCTCCGTTATTTCGGAGACAACTGGCTTTATCGGTGCAGCTGTTGTAGTATTCCTCTTTGGTTTGTTTTTATACAGATTACTAAAAGGTGCAAGCGAAGCCAAAGATCACTATGGAACCTTGATTATTTCAGGAGTATTTTTTATGTTCTTGTTTCAAATAGTAGAAAACATAGGTATGACTATGGGAATTATGCCTATTACAGGAATAACATTGCCATTTTTAAGCTACGGAGGTAGCTCTATTATGACTAATATGATTATAATAGGTATGGTATTAAATGTGTATATTAGAAGACGGTATATAGATTTCACCTAAAAAAGCAGACTTTGGTCTGCTTTTTTAGGTGAGAGTTCTACGATGTAAGTTGTAAGTTCTATGTAAAAGCGCTTAGGTCACCTTTGGTGACCTGAGTTTTTTCTTAATAGGAATACCGTGACTACTTAGAACGTAGAACATAAAACGGACCCTAAAGGGGTGACCCTAGGCTATGCTTAACTAAAAAGTGCCTCCGGCACTTTTTATGCATAATTCCATCCCCTACGAATATATTTGTATAAACTACGATAGGGGGAGAATTGATTTTATGAACAATCGAAAATCCAATAATCAACGGATAAAATTAGAAGCAAGGCCAAGGAGCAATAGTGGTGCTAACGGTAGTTATTACTATAGACATAATCAATATGAGGAGGAGACGGGCTCTAGCAAATTTGTTGTAAAAACAGCAATTTGTGTGGTCCTCTTAGTAGGAATCTTTTTCTTGAGCAATCTTGAAGATTCGTTTTCTAAGGAACTTACTGAGGAAATTGGAAAGGCAATTTCTTATCAGGTGCAATGGAATGAGCTCTTAAAAGGGGACATGGTTGCACTATTTGAGGAAAAAGTTTCTGGTCTTATAGGGAGAGAGGAAGTCCCCGTATTTAATAGCGGCTTTGATGAGCCATTTTTAGAACCTGTAAAGGGTCACGTGAGCAGTGCATTTGAAGAGAAGATTCATCCAGTATTTAATACAAAAATTGAACCTAGAGGCATTGAATACTCACTATTTGAAACCCAGGGAGTCTTAGCCTCTATGGATGGAACTGTCCTAAATATTATGGATAGTACATATCAGGGGAGCAGAGTAGTTCTACAACATCAAAATCAATATAAGAGTGTCTATGATGGAATAGAAAATCTAAGCATTAAAGAAGGTCAGTCTGTCACAAGAGGTCAGGAATTAGGGACTATTGAAGCCAATGAAGAGATTTCTAAACTCTTGTTCTTTGAAGTTTGGAAAGACAATACTGCTGTAGATCCTAATACGTTCTTTAATACAGGGGAAGAACAATAAAGAGGTTTTTATGAAGCCAAAAGTAAACCTATTATTTTTACCTGTCTTGCTTTTTGCAGGATTTTTTGGTGGTCTAGAAGATTTGTGTGTGTTCTTTATAGCCGTGTGTATTCATGATCTGGCTCATTATTTAGTAGCAAAGTACTATGATGTTCCAATTGAATACCTAGAGTTTATGCCTTTTGGATGTAAGATGAAGATGGATGATAGCAATTTAGAAGATCATCAGAAGTTTTTTATTTACCTATCAGGTCCACTGACAAATATTCTTTTATCTGTAATACTATATACATTAAAAGCATATAAAATATATTACTTTTCCTTATATAATGAAATCCTATTTGCAAATTTATGCATAGGATTTCTTAATATTTTACCATTCCATCCTTTAGATGGAAGCGTGATTTTTCGCATCCTCCTTTCTAAAGTACTCGGCAATATAAGGTCTACGAAAATCATGTTCATTATAACCCAGCTATTTGCTATCTTTTTATTAGTTATTACAATCTATTCTTTAGCATATAATATTTACAATATTAGCTATGGCATTGTTGGTGCTTTTCTTTTAGTTGAGAGCACAAAAGAAAAAAAGAACATTCTAATAAGGGCAATGGAATGGGAAATGATTAAAAGAAAAAGAGTCCATAAGAAAAATCAAATCGTAAAAAGTGAAAGAATATGTACAAATGTCAACTCTAGTTTAAAAAAGATAATGAGCAATTTTAATGGAAATCGGTACTACTTTATTGATATTTTAGACGGAAGTAAATACCTAAAAACCATTACAGAAGAAGACGTTATTGAGGGGATTATTCGGTATGGGTATGATGGGAGAGTTCGGGATTTACTTAATTAGTTGAAAGCGGAAAGCTGAACTTGGGTAGGTGGTCGGGTTGTCAGCAAAAGAAACTAAGCTACCAGCAACCAGCGTTCAGCGACCAGTGCCATTTATTCCTCTGGGGTCAAAGATCCTTCGCTGCGCTCAAGGATGACTCCTGCAGAAGTTCGGGTTTAAAAGACTCTCCAGAAGGCGAGTTTGCTTTTCTAAACAACTAATTATTTTTTCCAACATATCAACATTTCAACTTATAAAGTTCAGCTTTCAGCTTTCGGCTTTCAGCCAAAAGGTTTTTCCTGTCCAACCGTCCAACCAATAAGATGATTTTTCTTAGAGCTAAAGTAGCTAAAGGCACTTTCCTATTTGACTTTGAGACACAATAATATATAATTAAATTCTAGAAAAACAAGCTAATGATAAGGAGAAATACATGAAGAAAGAGTTTTTAGATAAATTAGATGACTTGTTGCCATTAGTAGAAAGTCCTGGGCGTTATGTTGGGAATGAGTTGAATGTAGTAGAAAAAGATATCACTGCAGATACAATCCGCTTTGCCTTTGCCTTTCCTGATATATATGAAGTAGGAATGAGCCATTTGGGTATGAAAATTTTATATCATCTCCTCAATGAGCAAGAAGCAGTTTACTGTGAGCGAACTTTTGCTCCTTGGATTGATATGGAAAAGGTCATGAGAGAAAATGATATACCTTTGTATACACTTGAAAGCAAAGATAAGCTATCAAACTTTGATTTTGTAGGGTTTACTTTACAGTATGAGATGTCATTTTCTAATATATTAAATATGCTAGACCTTGGTCAGATTCCAATTTACAGCAAAGACAGAGGAGAAGAGGATCCCTTTATTATAGTAGGTGGACCTTGTGCTTTCAATACGGAGCCTTTAGCAGATTTTGTAGATATTGTAGTAGTAGGTGAAGCAGAGGAAGTCCTTTTAGAGCTTATAGATGTATATAAAAGAAATAAAGGTACAAGTAGAAAAGATCTTCTAAAAAAGTTTATGGCTTTGAAAGGCGTGTACATTCCTTCATTCTATGACGTAGAATATCGTAACGAAGGAGAAATTTTACAAGTGAAATCTCTTGTAGAAGGTGCTCCAGAAAAAATTCAAAAAAGGTATATTGAAGATTTAGACAAGGTATCTTTTCCAGATAAAATCATCTTACCTTATATACAGACTGTTCATGATCGTATTATGTTAGAAGTGTTTAGGGGTTGTACACGGGGGTGTAGATTCTGTCAAGCGGGTATGATTTATCGACCAATGAGAGAAAAGAGCCCAGAACGTTTAAAAGAAGATGCGAGAAAACTATTAGAAGCTACAGGTTACGATGAAATTTCTTTATCTTCTTTAAGTACTACAGATTATTCAAAACTACCGGAGTTAATCAATCATTTGAAAGAGTATGAGGAAAAAAAGGTTTCTGTCAGTTTACCTTCTCTTCGAATTGATACTTTTTCTATTGGTTTGGCTGATGAGCTTCAAAAGGTGAGAAAATCTGGACTAACCTTTGCTCCAGAAGCAGGAACCCAAAGGTTAAGAGATGTCATCAATAAAGGCGTTACGGAGGAAGACTTGCTAACTACTGTTTCAGAAGCTTTTGAGGCTGGTTGGGGTCATGTTAAATTATACTTTATGATTGGATTACCTACAGAAACCATGGAAGATATTGAAGGTATCGCCGATTTAGCAGAAAAAGTTTTAGATAGGTATTATAAAACAGAAAGCCCTAAAAAGAACAGAAATGTGAAAATTGTAGTCAGTACATCTTCTTTCGTTCCAAAAGTTTTTACACCTTTCCAATGGGAAGGACAAAACAGCATTGAGGAAATTATTGAAAAGCAGAATTATTTAAAATCCAGACTGAAGAATAGAAAGATTAGTTACAACTGGCATGAACCAGGCCTGAGCGTTTTAGAAGGTGTCTTTGCAAGGGGAGATCGAAGAATTGGTAAAGTCTTATATACAGCCTGGAAAAAAGGATGTAAGTTTGATGATACTAGAGAAATCTTTAAGTATGATGTCTGGATGGAAGCTTTTGAAGAATGTGGCATTAATCCAGAAGATTATGCTCAAGCCAAGAGAAGAGAAGATGAAATATTGCCTTGGGATATAATAGATGCTGGTGTAAGCAAGGCGTTTTTACGAAAAGAGAAGAAAAAAGCTTTTGAAGAGACTACTACAGAATATTGTAGAAACGATTGTTCAAACTGCGGTATTACTAGTTTTTCAGGGAGGTGGGTATGTAATGACCTTGGCTCGAATTAAATATGCAAAAGGCAACGAGATTAAATACATCTCTCATTTAGATTTTCAAAGGAGCTTTCATAGATTGCTCAATCGGGCAGGAATAGATGTAGCATTTTCTCAAGGATTTAATCCCCATTTAAAAGTATCCTATGCTATGGCCATGCCTGTAGGTATGACAAGCGAAGGCGAGTATTTAGACGTGGAACTTGTAGCCCCTATGGACGGTGAAAAACTAAAAGCATTGTTAAATGAACAATCCCCAAAAGGCTTAGAGATATTAGCTGTAAAGATCTTAGAGGAGCCAGTAAAATCTTTAGCCTCTGTCATCACAGAGGGGATTTTAAAAGTAGAAGTTCCTGTAGAAGATCATGTTACAGAAAATAAGATTCGAGAAGTAATCAGAGAAATTCTAAAGAAAGATACTTTAGAATTGACGAGAAAAAATAAAAAAGGAAAATTGGTCACAAAAAATATACGATCCTATATTAAAAAATTAGAATTAGATAGGATTAGCAGCAATAAAGCACATTTAGATATGGTTCTCAGTATGGGAAGTATAGACAATCTAAATCCTCAACTCCTTTTAGACTATATCATTAGAGAATATAAAATTTTTAAGGAATTTCCAAAGGCGAAGATTCACCGAGTGGATATGCTTGTGGATGGGAATGAGATAGATCTTAAATAAGGTGGTAAGGTGGTAAGGTGGTAAGGTGGTAAGGTGGTAAGAAAAAATCTCAGCTCAGCTGAGATTTTTTTCATTTCTTCTTGTTTAGAAGATAATTTTTGTTAATAAAAATTACTTTTTCTACGCTTTCTCGTGATGGGCCACCATCTACTTTTCGGTTGTTTACACAGGCTTCTAAAGTAATACTGTCGTAGATGGTTTCGTTAAAGATGGAGGAGACCTCTTTGTATTCTTCAAGTGAAAGCTCTTCTAAGGTCTTATTTTTGTCGATTGCATAAAGGACTAATTTTCCGATGATAGCGTGAGCTTCTCTAAAGGGAACCTGATTTTTGACTAACCAGTCAGCTGCGTCTGTAGCATTGGTAAATCCTTTTCCCGCAGAATGGTACATATTTTCTTTATTGATCTTCATAGTATCGATCATCTTCGTAAAGATAGGTATAGCCATAGATAAGGTATTCACGCTGTCAAATAAGGACTCTTTGTCCTCTTGCATATCCTTGTTATAAGCTAGAGGAAGGCCTTTCATAGTAGTCAAAAGTCCTAATAAATTTCCATAAACTCGTCCGGTTTTTCCACGTACTAATTCCGCTATATCAGGATTTTTCTTTTGAGGCATAATACTGCTACCTGTGCTGTACTCATCATCTAATTGTACAAATCTAAACTCATCTGAGCACCAAAAGATGATCTCCTCACTAAATCGACTTAAATGCATCATGATGAGAGACATTGCACTCATAAATTCAATAGAAAAGTCTCGATCTGATACAGAATCAATACTGTTCATCGTAATTCCATCAAAATCTAAAAGGCTGGCTACATAAGTACGATCTAAGGGATAAGTAGTTGTAGCTAGGGCACCTGCACCTAAAGGTAGCACATTAGTCCTCTTGTAACAGTCCATTAGTCTTTCTCGGTCCCTTTTGAACATCTCAAAATACGCTAATACGTGATGAGCTAGAGTAATAGGTTGGGCCTTTTGTAGATGAGTGTAACCAGGCATAATGGTATCAATATTGCCTTCTGCAATCTTGATGATGGCCTCTTGCAATTCATGAAGCAACTGATCTATATATATAATCTTATCTTTTACATACATTCTTACGTCTAATGCAACTTGATCATTTCGGCTTCTTCCTGTATGGAGCTTCTTACCCGTATCGCCAATTTTTTCGATAAGAAGTTTTTCTACGTTCATGTGAATATCTTCAGCAGATACATCAAATTCAACTCTGTCATCTTCTATATCTTGTAAAATTTCTTTTAATCCACTTACAATGAGAGCAGCTTCCTCATTGCTGATGATATTTTGCTTCCCTAACATAGTAGCATGAGCTATGCTACCGTAGATATCATACTTGTATAGGATATGGTCAAAATGTATAGAAGAATTGAAGTCATCTGTCAATTGGCTTGTTTCTTTAGTAAATCTACCTCCCCAAAGTTTCATGGAGTTCACATCCTTTTTTTATTCTAGGTGATAGGTGGTAAGGTGGTAAGGTGGTAAGGTGGTAAGGTAACCAGGTGGTAAGCAAAACCGAACCTCGCCTATGGGCGAGGTATCCTGCTCTAGTCATTCTTGAGCGCAGCGAAGAATCTTAAACTAAGCCACCAATGGTGGCTTAGATGTTTTTGCTGACCACCTTACAGCTGACCACCTGACCACCTAAAATGCGCCGAAGGCGCTATTTTTTCTCTTTCATCAACGCTCTTACACGAAGTGGTAAACCAAATAATCGGATAAAGCCTTCTGCATCTTTATGATCGTAAAGATCGCCTGTAGTAAAGCTTGCAATTTCTTCATTGTATAGAGAGTAAGGTGAAGTTGCACCAGCAGAAATCATATTGCCTTTGTAAAGTTTTAATTTGACAACACCTGTTACAGTCTCTTGAGTGCTATCTACAAAGGCTTCTAGTGCTTCACGAAGTGGTGTAAACCATTCGCCACTGTAGACTAATTCTGCGTATTTGATGGCTAGTGTTTGCTTATAAGAGTACGTTTGTTTGTCTAAACATAAATGTTCTAATTCTTGATGTGCTCTATAAAGAATCGTTCCACCAGGAGTTTCATAAACACCTCTTGATTTCATACCTACAACTCGGTTCTCTACTAAGTCGATGATGCCGATAGCGTGTTTTCCACCGATTTTGTTTAATTCAGAAATCATATCTGTGCCATTTAAAGCTTTTCCGTCTAATTTTACTGGGATGCCTTTTTCAAATTCTATTTCTACATATTCAGCTTCATTAGGAGCATCTTCAAGAGTATTTGTCAATTGAAGGATTTTTGAATAATCTGGTTCGATAGATGGATCTTCAAGTTCAAGTCCTTCGTGGCTAATATGCCAAAGATTTCGGTCCCTACTGTAGCTGGTTTCTTTATTCATATTTAACTTAATATCATGTTGTAAGCAATAGTTAATAGAATCTTCACGAGATTTTATATCCCAAATTCTCCAAGGTGCGATGATTTGCAAGTGAGGAGCTAATGCATTAATAGTGAGTTCAAATCGCACTTGATCGTTTCCTTTTCCTGTAGCACCGTGGCAAATGGCAACTGCATTTTCTAATAAAGCGTAGTGAACTAATCTTTGAGCAATAAGTGGTCTTGCTATGGATGTTCCGAGCAAGTATTTATCTTCGTATACTGCGCCAGCTTTCATAGTAGGGTATACATAATTTTGAACAAATTCTTCTGTTACATCGTCAATGTACAATTTGCTTGCTCCAGAAGAAAGAGCTCTTTCTTCGAGACCGTCAATTTCTTGTCCTTGTCCTACGTCTATACAAACACAGATTACATCATAATCATAATTTTCTTTTAACCAAGGTATAATAGTTGTTGTATCTAATCCCCCAGAATAAGCTAGGATTACTTTTTCTTTCATTGTTTTTCCCTCCAAAAATAAATTCAAATAAGTATTGAATAATTATACATTATTGTTGTATAATATGCAATAATAATAATGCAAATTTATGCAAATCATGTTAAAATAGATTCATTAAAACTAAAGAAGGTGTTTATAATGATTAAAGTGGCAGTTGTTGGTGCTTCAGGTTATGCAGGTCAAGAGTTAATAAGACTATTATATCAGCATCCCAATGTAGATGTAAGTACAATTACTTCTAGAAGCAATATTAATGAAAGATACGATAATTCATATGGGAATTACTTAAAAATAAGCGATTTGATTTTTTCTGAAAATGATATGGAGAAACTCAGCGAAGAAGTAGATGTGATTTTTTTAGCTTTGCCTCATGGTGTAGCGTCTAATGTAGTAACACAAGAAATCTTAAATAAAGTAAAAGTCATCGATTTAGGTGCTGATTTTAGGATTAGGGATGTAGATGTGTATGAAAGTTGGTATACGAAACACGGAAGTGTACCATTATTAGAAAAAGCAGTATACGGATTATGTGAATTAAATAGAGAGGAAATTGTAAATACAAATATAATAGCCAATCCAGGTTGTTATACTACTTGCAGCATATTGTCCCTAGCGCCTTTAATGGATAAAAGTTATGTAGATAAGAAGTCTATCGTCATCGATGCAAAATCTGGTGTAACTGGGGCAGGTAGAGGTTTAGATCTTTCTACTCACTATACGGAAGCAAATGAGTCCATAAAAGCGTATAAAGTAGCTTCACATAGACATACGCCAGAAATTGAAGAACAATTATCTAAAATAGCAGGCGAAGGTATTAGGCTCCTCTTTACCCCGCATCTCGTCCCTATGAATAGAGGGATTTTAGCCACTTCCTATGTGAGATTAAAAGAAGAAAAGAGCATTGATGAAATCTACTCAATATACGAAGAATTCTATAAAGATGAATATTTTGTAAGATTATTGCCAAAGGGCAAAAATCCAGAGACAAGATGGGTTAAAGGATCAAATTATTGTGATATTGGTTTAAATATAGACTCTAGGACAAATACTATAATTATAATCGGAGCCATAGACAATCTAGTAAAAGGCGCTGCCGGTCAAGCCGTACAGAATATGAATCTTTTATTTGGTTGGGAGGAGAAAACTGGGTTGGATTATGTGCCGTTGTTTCCGATCTAATCAGGTGGTCAGCATTAAGGTGGTCAGGTGGTCAGCAAAACCATGAAAGCCACCATTGGTGGCTGGATTGTATTGATGTAATTAGGTAGTTAGGAACAAATATATGTTAGCTGGTTTAAAAGTTGTAAAGAAAAAACATTATTCGCCCATAGGCGACGAGTGATTTTGCTTATCACCTGACCACCTGACCACCTTATCACCTTGACAGCTTTACTCCGGAATTACAATGCTACATTCAGGGCATATATTGTTACGAGATGATATCTAAATAAAAACGAAAGAAGCGTGAAAACATGAATATAGTTGAAGGTGGTATTATTGCACCTAAAGGATTTAAGGCAGGAGGGAAGTTTATAGGTCTTAAAAAGGCGAGAAAAGATTTAGCTATTTTGGTGAGTGATGCTCCCTGTAGTTTAGCAGCAGTGTTTACTACCAACAAAGTAAAAGCAGCTCCTGTTTTATGGAATCATGATATTTACAAAAATTATTCAACGATAAGAGGATTAGTAGTAAATAGCGGAAATGCCAATTCTTGTACAGGTAAAAAGGGTGCAGAAGATGCACAAACTATGGCCCAAACTATGGCTAAATTAATGAATGTCAATGAGAAGGAAATCTTAGTAGCATCTACAGGAGTTATTGGCATTCCTATGCCTATTGAAAAGATTGTCAAAGGAATTAGAGAATTACTCCCTGAAGTGGATAATGATATTTTATCTGGAGTTCATGCTGCAGAGGCCATTATGACTACAGATACGATGATGAAGACCATCTCTGTCAAAGTTGAAATAGGAGGAAAAGAGGTGCACATTGGTGGTATGGCCAAAGGATCTGGGATGATTCATCCTAATATGGCAACTATGCTATCTTTTATTACTACCGATGTAAATATTGATAAAGGCTTGTTTAGGGATTCCTTAAAAGAAATTACTCAAGATACCTATAATATGATCACTGTAGATGGCGATACAAGTACCAATGATATGGTTATGGCTATGGCTAACGGCATGGCAGAAAATCCTAAGATTAATGAAAAAAATCAGGATTACGAAGTCTTTTATGAGGCCTTCCTATATGTAAATAAATATTTAGCTCAATCTATTGTAAAAGATGGAGAAGGAGCAAGTAAATTCATTGAAGCAAACGTAACTGGAGCAAAGAGCAAGGATGATGCAAAAGCAGTAGTCAAATCCATTCTAACTTCTAATTTGGTAAAGACAGCTATGTTCGGAGAAGATGCAAATTGGGGTCGTGTTATTTGTGCAGCAGGCTATTCGGGAGCAGATTTTGATCCCGATAAATCTACTTTATACTTTATGAGCGGTGGAGAAAAAATCTTGCTTACAGAAAAGGGATTACCTGTAGATTTTGACGAAAATAAAGCTTTTCATATTCTAAAAAACAATGAAATACAAATTCTTCTAGAGTTAAATGAAGGGGAATATTCTGCTACAGGTTGGGGCTGTGATTTAAGCTATGAATACGTAAAAATAAATGGCGAGTATAGATCATAAATTCAGGCAGTAAAGATGTTATTGCAATAAAAAATGAAATATATAAACACAATAGATTAGGAGTTTAAAATGGATAAGTCGATTATTAGAGCTAAAACCTTGGTGGAGGCTCTTCCATATATTCAAATGTTTAATAATAAAATCATCGTCATAAAATACGGTGGAAGCGCCATGATCGATGCGGAGCTAAAAATGTCCGTTATTAAGGATATTAGCTTAATGAAATTAGTAGGTATCAAACCTGTGGTCGTTCACGGTGGAGGCAAAAAAATCAGTGAAATGTTAGTGAAAATTGGCAAAGAACCAAAATTTATTCAAGGTCTTCGAGTTACAGATGATGAAACTATGGAAATTGCTGAAATGGTACTCTCTGGTAATGTGAATAAAGAGATCGTCCAGTTATTTGAAAAGCAAGGCATAAAGTCAGTAGGTATTAGTGGAAAGGACGGAAGAAGTATTATCGCCAAGAAAAAACTTTTAGACGGTCTAGATATCGGTTGGGTAGGAGAAATCGACACCATTCAAACAGAGCTGATTACAGCCCTAATTGAAAATGATTTTATTCCTGTCATAGCACCTATTGCTTGTGATGAAAACAATAATACTTATAATATCAACGCAGACTACGTAGCTGGAGCCATAGCTGCTAAATTAGGTGCAGAAAAATTGATTTATTTGACAGATGTAGAAGGGGTCTTAAGAGATGTAAAAGACAAGACCAGCCTCATATCAAAGATTAAAGTAGATGAAATACAAAGATATAAGGACGACAAAATCATACAAGGTGGGATGATTCCTAAAGTAGATTGTTGTGCAGAAAGCATCAAAAATGGAGTAGCCGGAGTACATATACTAGATGGGCGGGTAGAACATAGTATTCTATTAGAACTTTTTACAAATTCTGGTATAGGGACAATGTTAATGCCGTAAAAAGTGCTAAAGGCACTTTTTAGGTGGTAAGGTGGTAAGGTGGTAAGGTGGTAAGGAAAAACCAAACTCGCCTATAGGCGAGTTTGGTTTTCATTTCAGCTTTCAGCTTTCAGCATAAAAATGTATGAAGTATATATATGTATATGAAAGGACGATTATTATGGAAAATAGCACCATTACAAAAGGTAACGAATATATTATGAGCTCTTATTCTCGTTTTCCACTAGTGCTGGAAAAGGGCGAGGGAGTTTATTTGTATGATGATAAAGGAAAGAAGTACTTAGATTTTGTAGCTGGTATTGCTGTGAATTGCTTGGGGTATGCTCACCCCGCTTTTGTAAAGGCTATAACAGAACAACTTCAAAAGATGAACCATGTTTCCAATCTTTATTGGACGAAGCCACAGGTCGAAACAGCTGAATTGTTGGTAAAATACTCTGGGCTAGATCAAGTGTTTTTCTGCAATAGTGGAGCAGAAGCGGTAGAATCGGCATTAAAATTAAGTCGAATTTACAGCGAAAAAAACAAAGGACAGGATTGTTACGAGATCATCGGCATGAACAAATCTTTTCACGGCAGAACTATGGGGGCTCTCTCATTGACTGGTCAAGAGAAATATCATGCAAACTTAGCTCCTTTGCTCCCAACGGTAAAGAGAGTAGAGTTTAATAATCTTCAAGACTTAAAATCTCAAATTTCAGAGAGGACTTCTGCTATCATCTTAGAGCCTATTCAAGGAGAGGGTGGCATATATCCTGTAGATATTGATTACTTAAAACAAGTAAGAAAAATCTGTGATGAGCAAGATATTGTCTTAATCTTTGATGAAGTACAGACAGGAATTGGACGTACAGGTAGCTTATTTGCTTATCAAGAATTAGGTGTGGTGCCAGATATTGTCACTTTTGCAAAAGGTTTAGGAAATGGAATTCCTATAGGTGGTATTATTGCTAAAAAGAAATTCTCTAAAGAATTTACACCAGGTACTCATGCATCTACTTTTGGTGGAAACTCTATCTCTACTACTGCTGCAAAAGTAGTCTTGACAGAGATTATGGAAAATGGAGTATTAGAAAGTGTTAAAGAAAAAGGAAATCATTTGAAGAAATCCTTAGAAGAATTAAAAAATTCCTTTGACACTATAGTAGATATAAGGGGAATGGGTCTAATTCAAGGAATTGAAGTGACAGCACCTGTTGGAGTTATTGTTAATAAAGCCATGGAAAAGGGACTGCTCCTAGTATCTTCAGGAACCAATGTAATTCGTTTTGTACCACCACTTATTATTACAATAGAACAAATTGACCAAGGTATAGCAATCCTAAAAAGCGTGCTGGGGGAAATAGAATGAAATCATTCATCTATTTAGAAGATGGAACAAAATTAGAGGGCAAAACCTTTGGCGTTAATAAAACGGTAGTGGGAGAATTGGTATTTAATACGGGAATGACAGGGTATGAGGAAGTGTTGACGGATCCTTCTTATAAGGAACAAGTAGTTATTATGACTTACCCATTAATAGGAAATTATGGCATTAATAAAAAAGACAAAGAATCATCAACAATTCATTTAAAAGCATTTATTGTAAGAGAGTATGCAAAAATACCAAACCACTACGAGAGCTATGAAACCCTTAATCAATTCTTAAAAGAGCATGATATTCCTGGAGTATATGATGTGGATACCCGAATGCTCACAAAAAAGGTTCGCGAAAAGGGCAGTATGAAATGCTTAATTACTTCAGAAGAGCTAAAGAATCCAGAGGCGTTATTACAAGATTATGAATTTCCTAAAGATGTAGTTAAAATAGTATCTCGAAAAAAGAAAGAGTGTTTTCCGGGAAGAGGAATAAAGGTAGGTATTTTAGATTTAGGACTAAAGGATGGAATTATAAATCATTTACAAAAAAGAAATTGCAGTATAAACATTTATCCTTATGACACAAAAAAAGAAGAGATTGTAGAGGATGGCATCGAGGTATTATTAATCTCTAATGGTCCGGGAGATCCCAAGAATTGCACTGAAGTCATTGAATTAGTAAAGCAGTTAACAGGTGTTATACCCATATGGGGGATTTGCTTAGGACATCAAATACTGGCATTAGCATTAGGTGGAGATACCTATAAAATGAAATTTGGTCATAGAGGAACAAATCACCCAGTGCAGGACATTACAACTGGAAAAATACTAATCTCTTCTCAAAATCATGGCTATGCAGTAGAGGAAAATTCGCTTCCTTCCTACGTAGAAAAAACCTACATGAACATTAATGATAATACATTAGAGGGGTTTGCATATCCTAAATTTTCTATAAAGGCTGTTCAATTTCATCCAGAAGAAGGACCTGGCTCTATTGACGGACATAGTATATTTGACGAATGGCTACATAATTTGAAAGCAGGTGAAGACTATGCCTAAGAGAACTGACATTAAAAAGGTTTTAGTAATCGGTTCTGGCCCTATTATTATTGGTCAAGCGGCTGAATTTGATTACGCAGGAACTCAAGCTTGTAAGGCTTTACGAGAAGAGGGAATGGAAGTAGTATTAGTCAATAGCAATCCTGCTACGATTATGACAGATGAAAATATTGCAGATCGGGTATATATAGAACCGATTAATTTAGAAGCGATTACTTATATTATTGATAAAGAAAGACCAGATGGCTTACTTGCTACTATTGGAGGGCAGACAGGGCTAAATATGGCAGTAGAACTAGAAAAAGCAGGTGTGCTAGACAAGTATAAGGTTCGATTGCTTGGAACATCTTTAGAAGCTATTGAAAAAGCAGAAGATCGTGAAAGCTTTAAAGCTTTAATGGAAGAAATAGGAGAGCCTATTCCTAGCAGTGAAATTATCTCTACTGTAGAAGACGGTGTGGCTTTTTCAAAAAAGATTGGATTTCCATTGATTATTCGACCTGCCTATACTTTAGGGGGTACAGGGGGAGGCATTGCCGAGAACGAAGAAGAACTTCGTGAGATTGTTCATACGGGAATTATGTTTAGCCCTATTAATCAAGTCTTAATTGAACAAAGTGTGGCTGGATGGAAAGAGTTAGAGTACGAAGTCATGCGAGACAGCAACGACACTTGCATAATCATCTGCAATATGGAAAATATAGATCCTGTAGGAATACATACTGGAGATAGCATCGTTGTAGCTCCTTCTCAAACCCTAACAGATAATGAGTATCATATGCTTAGAGAATCTGCTCTTAAAATCATTCGAGCTTTAAAGATTGAAGGTGGGTGCAATATTCAATTTGCCCTAAATCCTAAGAGTAAAGAGTATATTGTCATTGAAGTTAACCCAAGAGTAAGTCGATCTTCAGCCCTAGCGTCAAAAGCGGCAGGCTATCCTATTGCAAAAATTGCCGCTAAGATAGCAGTTGGACTACAGCTTCACGAAATTGACAACGCTGTAACAAAAAAGACAAAGGCTGCCTTTGAACCTACTTTAGATTATGTGGTTATTAAGATACCAAAATGGCCATTTGATAAGTTTGAGTATGCTAATCGAAAATTAGGTACCCAAATGAAGGCTACTGGAGAGGTGATGGCTATTGACCGTAACTTTGAAAGTTCTTTTCTAAAAGCAGTTATCTCATTAGAAGGCAATATTATTTCTATGAGAAAACAAGATTTAGAAAAATTAAGCAATAAAGAAGTAGAAGATTTACTTTATGTTGCAGATGACAGTCGAATCTTTACAATCTTTGAAGGTCTTCGAAGAGGTATCTCGATTGATAGAATTCACGAAATTACTGCAATAGATGAGTGGTTTTTAAACAAGTTTAATAACATCATCAATGTAGAGAAGGAAATGATGAACCAGCCATTAAATTACGAGTTACTTTATAAGGCTGAGAAATTAGGATTTACAGATAAGGAAATTGAAATTTTATCTGGTGAAAGCAGCAAGGTCATCGATGCCATTCGAAGAGCTCATCATTTGTATCCGGTATATAAAATGGTTGATACTTGTGCTGGAGAGTTTGAATCTTCAACCCCTTACTATTATTCTACTTATGAAACAGAAGATGAAAATGTCATCAGCAAAAAAGAAAAAATCATCGTCATAGGATCAGGTCCAATTCGAATTGGTCAAGGAATCGAGTTTGATTACTGTTCTGTTCACGCAGCTTGGGCTATACAAAAATGTGGCTATGAGTCTATTATTATCAACAATAATCCTGAAACAGTCAGTACAGACTTTGATACAGCAGATAAATTATATTTTGAGCCATTATTTATTGAGGATGTGTACAATGTCATTCGAAGGGAAATGCCCAAAGGTGTCATTGTTCAATTTGGTGGGCAAACATCATTAAACTTAGCTGAAAAGCTCATGAATCGGGGAGTTCAGATTTTGGGGACATCAGTTAATGCCATTGACGTAGCTGAAGACAGAGAACGCTTTGACCGATTGCTCCAAGAGTTGAATATTTTACGTCCAAGAGGAACAGCCGTTACAAGTAAAGAGGCAGGGATAGCAGCTGCAAAAGAAATAGGTTATCCTGTACTCGTCCGCCCATCTTACGTCATAGGGGGAAGGGCTATGCAAGTGGTTTATGATGAATCAGAACTCGTTAAGTACCTGAAAGAAGCAGCTCGAATTTCTACAGAACATCCTATACTTATTGATAAATATATTTTAGGTAAAGAAGTGGAAATTGATGCTATTAGCGATGGAACGGATATTTTAATACCTGGTATTATGGAGCATATCGAAAGAACAGGTGTCCATTCAGGAGATAGTTTTAGCGTATATCCTCCACAAAATATGAGTCCAGGTGTAGTAGAAAAAATTGTAGATTATACAAAGCAAATATCACGAGCCTTAAATGTAAAGGGCTTAGTTAATATTCAGTTTGCTATTCAAAATGAGGAAGTTTATATTATAGAAGTCAATCCTAGAGCATCTCGAACAGTGCCAATTATGAGCAAGGTTACAGGTGTGCCAATGATTGATTTAGCCATGAATGTTATTTTAGGAGATAAATTAGAAGATTTATCTTATGGAATTGGACTTAGGGAAAGTGGCAAATTAATTGCTGTAAAAGCCCCGGTATTCTCTTTTCAGAAGCTACTAGATGTAGATCCTGCTTTGACTCCTGAGATGAAATCTACAGGTGAAGTATTAGGGGTAGACCAAAAATATGAGCTGGCATTGTTAAAAGCATTTTTAGGTGCTGGATATAAGTTTGATTTAAAAGGTAAGGTTCTCTTTACAATTAATGAAAGAGATTTAGCAGAAAGCATAGAATATGGAAAAGAATTTAAAACTTTAGGTTATGATATTCTCGCTACAGACCACACTTATAAGTATTTTAAAGACAATGGTTTAGAATCAGAGATTATGAATAAATCTCAGATAGAAGAAATTAAGGGGCAAATCAAGAGTGGGGAAATCTGCGCAGTTGTCAATACGCCAACAATAGGAAAAGACCCAGATAGAATAGGATTCCAAATTCGTTCTTACTGCCAAATGTTAAATGTGCCGTGTTTTACGAGCTTTGACACCGTAAATGCGTATATTATAGCATTAAAGGCATTAATGGAAAATAAGGATATTACTTACGATACTATAGGGGAATACCTCTAAGTTGTAAGTTGTAAGATCTACGTTCTATGTAAAAGCCCTTAGGTATTCTTTTGGGGAAAAACAAAACAGCCCCATAAGGGGCTCAAATAATAAGTAGAAGGTGGGCTACATTTAAATGTGGCTCACCTTCTTTATCATTGTGGTCACCATCGGTGGACATATCTTTTACTTAGAACTTAAAACATACAACTTAGAACTGAGCTATGCTCTTTGTGATTGATTCCTAAATCTCTTTCGTTCTAATTCTGTCAATAATTTCTTTCGAATACGAATGGCGTCTGGAGTGATTTCTACTAGTTCGTCGTCGTTGATGAATACTAGTGCTTCTTCTAGACTCATAATTTTCGCTGGTGGTAATTTTATAGCATCGTCTGAGCCAGAGGCACGGACGTTTGTTTGTTTTTTTGCTTTGGTTGGGTTTACAGTCATATCATCGTTTCTAGAGTTTAAGCCGATAACCATACCTTCGTATACTTTAGTACCTGGTTCAATGAAGAGCTCTGCTCTTTCGGCAAGATTGTTTAAGGCATAACCCATCGCCTCTCCGTCAAATTGAGAGATTAGTACTCCGTTTGTTCTTTGTGGAATATCCCCTTTATACTCTTCAAATCGCTCAAATCTTCTTACTAATGTTCCTTCACCTCTGGTATCGTTGATGAATTCACTGGCATAGCCAAGTAAGCCTCTTGTAGGCACAAGATATTCAATATCTGTGTATTCTCCTTCACCAGACATTGATTCCATTACACCTTTTCGTACATTTAACTTTGAAATAACGGCACCAGAATATTGTTGAGGAACAGAGATTATTACCTTTTCAATAGGTTCTAATAATTTGCCGTTTTCTCTTCGCATAATAACTTCAGGCTTAGACGCGCTTAGTTCATAGCTTTCTCTTCTCATGTTTTCCATTAAAATAGACAAATGCAATTCACCACGGCCAGAAACTTTGTACCCATCTGTTCCTTCGATAGGCTCTACCCTTAACCCTACATTGACCTCTAATTCTTTTTCTAATCTTGCTTTTAAATGCCTAGTAGTAACATATTTTCCACTTTGTCCTGCAAATGGAGAAGAGTTGACTAGGAAGTTCATAGATAAAGTAGGCTCATCAATATGGATCATTTCCATAGGTTCAACCTTATCAATTTGGCCAATGGTTTCGCCAATGGTAATATCTGGTATACCTGATATTACCACGATATCGCCACATTCTGCTTCCTTTACGGAAGTTCGGCTCAGCCCCCTGTATACAAATATCTGACTTACTTTACCTTTGCCAATAGTACCGTCAATTTTTGCAATATCTACAGTTTGTCCTTCTTTAATAATACCTTTATAAACTCGACCAATTCCTAATCTTCCTAAGTAATCGTCATAGGCAAGAGAGGAAATCTGTAACTGGAGGTTTTCCTCTGTCAAATCAGGGTAGGCATCCACGTGTCCTAAGATGGTCTCAAACAAAGGTATAAGTCCGTTAGGTTCATCATCCATTTCTTTTTTTACAATTCCCTGTTTGGCAATACCATATAGTATAGGGAAGTTTAGTTGTTCATCATTAGCATTTAGATCAACGAACAAATCAAAGACCATATCTACAACTTCTTCTGCACGTTGGTCTTGTTTATCTATTTTATTAATCAAGAGTATTGGCTTTAGACCCATTTCAAGAGATTTGTTTAATACAAAACGAGTTTGAGGCATAGGACCTTCGCTTGAATCTACAAGAAGGATAACAGTATCTACTGTTTTGATAATTCGTTCAACCTCAGAAGAAAAATCTGCATGACCAGGAGTATCTACTATGTTTATTTTGATGTCATTATACATAACAGAACAGTTCTTTGAATAAATTGTAATGCCTCTTTCTCTCTCTAAGTCGTTGCTATCCATAACGCAATCTACAATATCTTCATTATCTCTAAAAACACCACTAGAAGATAAAAAAGCATCTACTAAAGTAGATTTTCCAGCATCAACATGGGCAATTACAGCAATATTTATTATTTTATTAGACTTCATTAACGTGCTCCTTTTTTTAAATTAACCTTATATAGTGTATACCTTAAGTGGCTTGATTACAAGTTTATTCTTTCAATAGTGATATTATTTTTTTTGAAAAAACAGATAGTAAACGTGTGCAGTTTTTCGCTCTAGGCAAAATATTCTCTTTTATTTTTAGATATCGATTCGCAAATATGTATATTCGTAGGCGAAAAGGTTGGACGAGAAAAGCTTAACTCGCCTATTGGCGAGGATGTTTTGCTTACCACCTTAAATAAATTTTAAAAAGTCTGATTTATTATGAAAATGTTAAGATTTGCTATTCATATTTCAAATGTTTTGTTGTATAATAACAGTGTAGAAACAATGAGTTCCTGAGATGTACGGCATACTCTAATATTTTGAACCTACAATTTTTTACCGGGAGTTCTTGTCCTTATGATAATGTCAGGCCCCTTTAAGGGGAAGGCAGAGGCATACGGCGGGACACCCACCTAGACTAGTCTAGGCGTCAAAATTTAGAGGACGGCATTTTGGGGCTCAACCTTTAAGCACCTTAGGGTGCTTTTTTTGTGTCTGTAGTTAAATTTCTTGTTTTAATTAAATTTTTTTAATAGAGCTAATTATGAAAAGCTACTGGGCTGAAAGTGGAAAGTGAAAAGTGGAACTCGCCTATAGGCGAAAAAGTTTGAATTTTTGACCTCTTACTTTTACATATCATCTGATTGTCTAGAGTGTATCTTTCATAAAAGCCACCATGGGTGACTAGTGACCTTTCCGCATTCCACATTCTACATTCCACGCCTTACATCTTTATTTTTTTCCAACATTTGTGTATAATTCATATAACTAAGGAGGGATTATGTCAAAATATAGTGAAAATTATCGTACTTATATATATACAGTGGAGCTTCCCGTAAAAATTAGAGCTAGAGATTATCTTGTGGAATACTGTAATTACTCTTCTCGATTAGTTCGCAAGATTAAGAGAGAAGGAGATATCTTAGTTAATGGCCAAAAGGTTACCCTATCATATTTAGTGGCAAAAGGCGATAAACTGATTATCTATCTAGGCGAGGAGGATATTGATGCAGAGCCAGAAAATATTCCTACAACCATTGTTCATGAGGATGAGGACATACTGGTTTTAAACAAAGATCCAGGTTTTGTAACTCATGCTACATTAGGTCATCCTACGGGCAATTTGGCAAATGCTATTGCTTATCATTGGAAAAATACGGGTGTACAAGCTAAAATTAGATTTGTCAATCGATTAGACCGAGACACCTCAGGTATTATTGTCATTGCAAAGAATAAATTTGCCCACCAATTTATTCAAGATGAAATGAAAGAAAATAAAGTAGAAAAAATATATTGGGCTATTGTAGAGGGTGCTGTTCAAGCTGAAAAGGGTACAATTGATGCAGCAATTGGAAGGCCATATGAAGATTCTATTGAGAGGGTAATCATGGAAGAAGGGCAAAGGGCTGTTACCCATTACCAGGTTATAAAGAGATTTAAGAATCACACTTTGATTCAGTTGCAATTAGAAACAGGAAGAACTCATCAAATTCGAGTCCACGCAAAAGGTATAGGTCATCCAATAATTGGCGACAATCTGTACAATCCCCATTCTATCGAATTGATACAAAGACAAGCCCTTCATGCAAAGAGAATAAAATTTGTACATCCGAGGACGAGGAAAATGATGGGGTTTGAGGCGGAGTTGCCTAGGGATATGAGTGATTTGGTTGTAAGTGAGAAACTGTAAATAAGGTGGTCAGGTGGTAAGCAAAAGCACAAAAACTTCAATGCACAGAGAAAAATGAACACTGAACATTGAACAGTACAAATATGCGACTTTTTATTAAGTCTTTTATATATTATTCATTGTTCATTATTCATTGTTCATTGCGACGTAAGTCGCATATTTGCTGACCACCTATAAAAGAGGTGAATATATCAATGAAAAAATTAATATTAATAGTGGCGATCATCCTAGTAACAATCTTCATCGCTTTTGGATGTAGTTATTCTCCTGTTGATGTGCAAAGTTATGAGTATAAACCTAATCAGAAAACTCAATACATATCATCAGATGGTGAACTTATTGAAGAGGCATATAATCAAAATAGAACCTATGTCAAATTGCAGGATATGCCACAGGATCTTAAAGATGGAATTATTGCAGTAGAGGATTCTCGCTTTTATGAGCACAAGGGTTATGATCTAATAGGAATAATTAGAGCTCTTTTTACCAATGTGAAAGAAGGAGAAATAGCCGAAGGAGCTAGTACTATTACACAGCAATTAGCTCGAAATCTATTTGAAGAGATTACTACAGAACAGACCGTCATGAGAAAAATAAATGAAGTGATGGTAGCAAGGCAGTTAGAAAAAAAATACAGTAAAGATCAAATTTTAGAGATGTATTTAAATGAAATCTACTTAGGTTCTGGGACATATGGCGTTCAAGAAGCTAGCGTAAAATATTTTGGCAAGGATGTAAAAGATTTAGATTTGGCAGAAAGTGCTATGCTAGCTGGGCTCCCCCAAGCGCCAAGTGCTTATGCGCCGGATGAACATTTTGACTTGGCAAAGAAAAGGCAAGAAATTGTCCTGAGGAGAATGGTTTCGGGAGAATATATTACTGAAGATGAAGCTAATAAAGCTAAGGAAGCTGAGATTATAATTGTCAGTGCAGAAGTAAAAGAGGATGATAAAGTTGACGGTGAATACAGAGCTTTTATCAATCAAGTAGTACTAGAATATGTTGGCATTTTACAAGAAAAACATCCTGATAGAGAGATTACGAGAGAAGACGCAAAGGAAAGCATACAAAATGATGGACTAACGATTCAAACGACTCTCGATAGTAGGGTGCAAGCACTAGGAGTAGAGTCCATAAATGACGGTCTCCGCTCCAGTGGATTGGACGAACTAGCAACAGGTGCACTTGTGACTGTTGATCATTCTACAGGTGCTGTGCTAGCTTATTATGGAGGAAACACCGAAATTGATATGGCAAGTAAGCCCAGATCTCCAGCTTCTGTTATTAAACCCTTTATCTACGCCAAGGCCTTTGACGATGGCTTGCTAACTCCAAATTCACTTATAAAAGATGAATCTATTACTTTTGCAAATTATACTCCCCGAAATGTTGATAATAAATTTGTAGGTTATCTTACGGCCAGGGAGGCTATTGTAGATTCAAGAAATATACCAGCTATTAAAACCATGAATGCCATTGGTGCCAACAATACCTTAGAGTACATTAAAAAGTTTGGTATTACAACGATTGCTCAAAAAGATTACAATAATCTAGCTATAGCAACAGGTGGAATGACAAATGGAATTACACCAATAGAAATGACTCAGGCTTTTAGTGCCTTTTCAAATGGAGGTGTAATTAATGAAGTTCATTTTATAAAGTCCATAACGGATAGTAATAAAAAGATAATCTATGAAAGGAAAGCTAGTGAAAAGAATAATTGGCAGATGATGAAGCCAGAAACGGCACGTGAGATGAAAGATATCCTCGTTGACGTTGTTGGACGAGGAACAGGGACAAATGCAAAATCTTCATATATAACCGGTGGAAAGACAGGGACCAGCAGTGAGAATAAAGACCTATGGTTTGTTGGATTTACTGGAAATATAACTAGCTCGGTGTGGATAGGCAATGTAGACAATAAATCATTATCTGGAAGCAGTAGTAGATCTGCACAAATTTATGGTGATTATACGAACAAATTAATTCAAGAAAATCTAATTCAGAAAAATAGTTTAAAGCCTGTTGTTAGCCATAATGATACTACATCTATCTTTATATTGTCACCAGATGTAAATTATACTGAAGGTCAAAGTATTTCCATTGGACAAGTGATCTCAATTGTAGTTCCAGCGGATCAAATAGGTTATTTTGAGGATAAAAGAGTATATCCAGTAGAAATTGATAAAGAAAGCGGCAAGCTATTTGTAGAAGATCACTGCCCGGTACAGAATAAAGAAACGAGATACTACCTAATGGGACAGGGACCAACACAGACTTGTGATTTAGATCACCTTTGGGATAAAATCGAAGATTTCTTCAATCCCGTTCCCAAAGAACCAGGTGAAGGAATAGAAAATACAGATGAACCAAATCTAGAAATAGAATCTCCAAACAGAGATTCTGATGATAATGTTTAAGTATTTGACTTTAATCCTAAGTAAACATACAAGAATAATACTTTTGTGGTCACCAATGTTTTAATACTTTGGTGACTTTTTTATATAATAGAAAGGTCCTACTTTTGACATAGGCTCTTACCTAGTCATCCTGAGTTTGAGCGAAGGATGTTGATCCAAAAGGAATACCCAAATGCTAGTGACTAAAGACTAATGACTAGCGACTAATGCGCCACAGGCGCTTTATTGCTCAAAGAAGATTATTACGAAAATTCTCTCTTTCTCGCTTATATGTGAGTTCTTTTCGGGTTTCCAGCTTCCACTATCTACTTTAAGCTTTCTACCAATTTAGTGCATAAATATTAACAAAATGATAAGAAATTAAGTGTATACAAAATCCAGGAATACGATTACAGTTGTTATATAAGTGACAAATTGGAGTCGATTTAGAAAAAGGAGTTGACATTGATGATGTTGTGATTTGTTTTTGCAAAACATAAAAATACATTCTTGAATGTTAGAAAATTTAGAAAATACTAATTATATCTTCTTAGCTTGTCCATTAGAAAATGGTTAAATTATTGCATTTATAAACTAAAAAATCTTAATAAAGAGAATAACTTTAAACATAAAGTCTTTAAAAAACAAACAAAGTGGCATATAGTATAAGAGTCTTTTTTATTCATCAAACAATAAAAAAAGATGGTCAACTTATCTTTTATACCACTAGAAAGTAATCGTTTTACACAAGTGACAACAAATTAACAAAAAACTCATAAATATTTCATTTTAGTATTGACAAATACGTGTCCAAAATATAAACTGATATTGTAAAGTTGTATATACAGGTTATTTGAGTATCTTAAAGGTCATGTTATTTAAAAGGAGGATTACAAAATGAGTCATGAAGCTCTAAAATTTGACAAAATCGCTGGTCCATTAATCGAAAAAGCAAAACAAGATGGCGCTGAAACAATGTGGGACAGAGATGTTGCAATGAAATCACGTTGTGGTTTCGGTGACAAAGGTATCTGTTGTAAAATCTGTAATATGGGTCCATGTAGACTAAGCCCAGTTGAAGGCAAAGGTGCACAAAGAGGTATTTGTGGTGCTACAGCAGACACAATCGTAGCAAGAAACTTTGCAAGAATGGTTGCAGCTGGTTCATCTGCTCACTCAGATCATGCAAGAAGTCTTCTACACACACTACATATGACTTCTCCAGATGGTGACTATCAAATAAAAGATGAAGCAAAATTATTAAGTCTTGCAAAAGAATACGAAGTTGAAACAGAAGGCAGAGATATTTATGACATCGCTCACGAAGTTGCTGAAATCGGTCTTATGGAATTCGGAAAACCTTTTGGTACACAAAGATTTATCAAACGTGCGACAGAGGGAAGACAAAAACTGTGGAAAGAACTAGGTGTTGAGCCAAGAGCAATCGATAGAGAAGTTGTTTCTATCATGCACTCTACTCACATAGGTTGTGCGAGTGATATGGAAAGCATATACGCATTAACAGTAAAATCAGCATTATCTAATGGATGGGGCGGATCAATGATTGGAACTGACGTAAGCGATATCATATTTGGTACGCCAACAGCTAGACAATCAGAAGCAAACTTAGGATGCTTAGAAGAAAACATGGTAAACATTCTTGTTCATGGACATGAGCCAGGATTATCTGAGATGATCGTATTTGCATCTCAAGATCCAGAAATAGTTCAATTAGCAAAAGACAATGGCGCAGAAGGTATCAACTTAGTTGGTATGTGCTGTACTGGTAATGAAGTATTAATGAAACATGGTGTTCGACTTGCTGGTACTTTCTACCAACAAGAATTAGCTGTTATTACAGGTGCGTTAGAAGCTGTAGTTGTTGACGTACAATGTATCTTCCCGGCACTTGCAACATTATCTGAATGCTATCACACTAAATTTATTGCGACTTCTCCAAAAGCAAAAATGGAAGGCGCTAGATACATCGAATTTGATGAAGAACGCGCATTAGAAATTGCAAAAGAAATCGTTACAGAAGCGATCTTAAACTACAAAAACAGAGATCGAAATAAAGTATTAATTCCACAAGAAAAAAATAAATCAACAGTAGGTTTCAGCATCAATACAATTGTTGGTGGATTAGATAAAGTAGTAAATAGTAATGTTGATCAACTTGGTACAGTAAAACCACTTGCTGACTGTATTATGGCTGGTGTACTAAGAGGAGCAGCTGGCGTTGTAGGATGTAATAATCCAAAAGTTGCTCACGACAATAGCCACCTTACAATCATAAAAGAAATGATTAAAAACGACGTTATCGTTGTAGTTACTGGTTGTGCAGCTCAAGCAGCAGCAAAAGCAGGTTTATTACAATATGAAGCAAAAGAATTAGCAGGTAGAGGACTTAAAGAAGTATGTGAAAGAGTTGGTATTCCACCAGTTTTACATATGGGCTCATGTGTAGATAACACTCGAATTCTTCGACTTGTAACAGAAGTTGCTAAATACTTAGGCGTAGACACTCCAGTTCTTCCAGTAGTCGGTGCAGCTCCAGAGTGGATGAGTGAAAAAGCAGTAAGTATTGGTACTTATTTCGTATCTTCTGGTGTTGATGTATTCTTAGGAACAGTACCTCCAGTAACAGGTTCCGCTAGATTTACAGATTACTTAACAAATGGATTAGAAGATGTATACGGTGCGAAATTCACTGTAAATGAAGATCCAGTTCAACTTGCACAAGCTATGTTAGACCGAATAGAAGAAAAAAGAACTCGCTTAGGAATATAGTTTAGGAATATAGGTGATCAAATGAAAATTGCTATTACAGGTAAAGGCGGAGTCGGCAAATCAACTCTCTCCGCCGCTCTTTGCAGAAGTTTTGCCGAATTAGGATACAATGTTCTTGCTGTAGATGCAGACCCAGATGCCAATCTTGCATTGGCACTAGGAATGGAAACAGGGAAAGCATCTAAAATTATACCAATTTCTGAGATGAAAGATCTCGTAGAAGAGCGTACTGGAGCGCCAAGTGGGACTTATGGTAGTACCTTTAAGCTAAATCCCAAAGTAGACGATATACCTGAAAGGTATGCGACGATATTTGATGGAATAAAAGTCTTGGTAATGGGTAGTGTAGATGCAGGTGGTACTGGTTGCGTTTGCGCTGAACACGTTCTTTTGAGAAATCTTATGACCCATCTAATTCTTAGAGAAAAAGACGTCGTCATTATGGATATGGAAGCTGGCATAGAACACCTAGGTCGAGGAACTGCCAGTGGCGTCGATGCGTTTATTACAGTTGTTGAACCTGGTGAAAGAAGTGTCCAAACTTACGACAAAGTAACGAAACTCGCTGCAGACATCGGAGTAAACAAGGTGATGGTAATTGGAAATAAGATAACCGAAAAGGACGATGAGGAATTCATTAAGGGCCATGTAGGAGAAGAGAACGCTCTAGGTTTTATCTATTACGATAAGAAAATTAGCGTATCGGACCGTGAAAATACATCCTCCTACAAGGCTAGTGAATCCCTTAAAACAGCAATCCAAGAGATTACTCAAAAACTGTTAGATAGTGTTAGTTAATTTTAGTAAAGTATGAGATAGTAAAAAGGAGGATAAGCAGAATGAATCTGTTTAAGGTTATATACACAGGTGCAAACCAAGCAGTAGAACTAGCAGGTCAATTAGTACAAAAGGCAATCGATGAAAAGGGCAAAGATGCTAGCGTAAGTTTTCCAAATACAGCTTACTCATTGCCAGTAATTTATGCAGCTACAGGTCAAAAGATTACTACACTCGCGGAATTAGAAGGTGCAGTAGGTGTAGCAAAGAGTTTGATCAACGAAACTACTCATTTACAAGATGCTTTAACTGCTGGTCTAGGCACAGCTGTAGCATCAGAAATTATTGAAGCATTAAAATACGTACTAGATGATGAGCCATACAAAGCTCCAATTCAAGGACATTTATCAGATGCTCAAGTAAGATCTCTTGGTGTACCTCTAGTAACAGGTGATATCCCTGGTGTACCAGTTATCATTGGAGAGTGCAAAGACAGCGCTACAGCTGCTAAAATCGTAAGAGAATATCAAGAAAAAGGTCTTCTTACTTTCTTAGTTGGTAAAGTTATCGACCAATGTTTAGAAGAAGGCGTAAAAATGGGCTTCGACTTACGTGTTGTTCCATTAGGATATGATTTAACTGCTGTAATTCACGCTGTATCAGTAGCGATAAGAGCAAGTTTAATCTTCGGTGCAGTTGCTCCTGGAGATTTACAAGCACATAAAGAATACACTAAAAACAGAGTAAAAGCATTTGTAAACGTATTTGGCGATATCAATGAAATTCTCGTTTCTGCAGGTGCTGCGGCTATCGAATTAGGCTTCCCATGTGTTCTTGATGTTCCAGTTCCAGAAGTTCCAACATTACTTTTATACCAACCAGATCACGAAAAAACAGTTGCGACCTCATTAGAAGCAAGAGAAATTAAAATCAAAGTTACAAAAATCGATGTACCAGTTGGCGTAGCTTCAGCTTTTGAAGGTGAAAGAATCCGTAAAGGTGACATGCACACTGAATTTGGTGGAAACAAGACAAAAGCTTGGGAATTAGTTCAAATGAAAGAACTTAATGAAGTAGAAGATCACAAAATTGAAGTAATTGGACCAGATATTGACACTGCAGATAAAGTTCCATACAATATGCCTTTAGCTGTTGTTGTAGATGTAGCTGGTAAAGCAATGCAATCAGACTTTGAACCAGTATTAGAAAGAAGATTGCACTATTTCATGAACTACACAGAAGGCGTAATGCATATAGGACAAAGAAATATCGCTTGGATTCGTATCGGAAAAGAAGCGTTTGAAAAAGGCTTTAGATTAAAACATATTGGTGAAGTTATCTACGCAAAAATGAAAGATGAATTTGATACAGTAGTAGATAAATGCCAAGTTACAATCTACACAGATGCTGATAAAGTAGCTGCTTTAGAACAAGAATTAGCATTACCTAGATACAAAGCTAGAGATGAAAGACTTGCATCTTTAACAGATGAAAGCGTAGATGTATTCTATTCTTGCTCTTTATGTCAATCTTTTGCTCCAGCACATGTTTGTATCGTAACACCTGAAAGACTAGGTCTTTGTGGTGCAGTAAGCTGGTTAGACGCTAAAGCAACAAAAGAATTAGATCCAACTGGAGCTGCTCAACCTGTACTTAAAGAAGGTTTAGAAGACGAAGTAAAAGGTATTTGGGCTTCTATGAATGAAGCGGTAGAATCTATTTCTCAAGGAGCTGTTTCTAGAGTATCCATGTACTCTATCCTTGAAGATCCAATGACTTCATGTGGTTGCTTCGAGTGTATTTGTGGTATCGTACCAGAAGCAAACGGTGTAGTTATTGTAAACCGTGAATTCGGCGATCCAACACCAACAGGTATGACATTTGGTGAATTAGCATCTATGACTGGTGGTGGAGTTCAAACTCCAGGATTCATGGGTCATGGTAGACACTTCATCGCTTCTAAGAAATTCATGAGCGCTGAAGGCGGTATCGCAAGAATCGTTTGGATGCCAAAAGAATTAAAAGACGATGTAGCTGAAAGATTGAATGCAACAGCTAAAGACTTATACGATATAGACAATTTCTCAGATATGATCTGTGATGAAACAATAGCTACAGATTCTGAAAGCTTATTAGAATTCTTACAACAAAAAGGACATCCAGCATTGACTTTAGATCCATTAATGTAATTAAATGACCTTTGAAAGGTCTGGGCTGTAGGGTCGCTGAATACAGCGACCCGTTACTCATTTTAGACAGAGAAAAATGTAAAATAAAGTATTAAAATAAAGTATTAAAATATAGTAAATATACATATAAAAACTTGTATATTAGGATGAGAATTTGTTATAATAGACATGGCTAATATAATGTTGCTTTAAAACTAGTAATTACAAAATTGACATAAGGTGCATTGTACACCATTTACAAACGAGGAGGCAAAAATATGTACAAAAGAATTGCCGTAGCTGGAAAAGGCGGTACTGGTAAAACTAGTTTAACTGGTTTAATTATCAATTATTTAGTTCAATCTGGTAAAGGTCCTATTTTAGCAGTAGATGCTGACTCCAACTCCAATCTTAATGAAGTCCTGGGCATCGATGTAGAACAAGATATTGGTAGAATACGTGAAGAAGTGAACTGGGCAGAAAGAAAAGGAACACCAATTCCTGGAGGAATGACAAAAAACGAATACCTAGAGTATCAGTTAAATTCCGTTGTCAGTGAAGGCAATGGTTTTGATATGTTAGTCATGGGTAGAACTCAAGGAGAAGGGTGTTATTGTTTTGTTAATGGTATTTTAAAGCGCCAAATAGAAAAGTTATCAAACAATTACAACCATACTGTAATCGATAATGAAGCAGGTATGGAGCACATCAGTAGAGGTACTGTTGGCAATATGGATTTATTATTATTAGTAAGCGATTATTCTAGAAGAAGCATACAAGCCGTTGGTAGAATTCAAGTACTTGCAGAAGAATTAAAATTGAATATTCCAAAGGTTGGATTGATTGTTAATAAAGCACCTAATGGTGAATTAACAGAATCCATTATGGAAGAAATTCAAAATCAAAACTTGAATTTAATTGGTGTTGTGCCATTAGATCCAATGATTTCAGAATATGATGCAAAAGGTATTCCGTTAGTACAAATGCCTGAAGAAGCTACATCTAAACAGGCGTTAAAAGATATACTAAATAAACTACAACTCATTTAAAGGAGGTTCACACATTGGCTTACAAGAAAGTTTCAAAAAAGTATAATGGAAAGATTAGTGAAGTAGTAATTGGTACTGGTGACAAGGCTACAGCTATTGGTGGAAGAAATGTACTACCACTTCATACATTTGATGGAGAAGCAGGCCAAGCACCAAAATTAGGATTAGAAATCGTTGACATTGCACCAACAGATTGGATTGATGCATTTAACGGAATCTATGGAGATGTTTGCAACGACGCTGCTGCATGGGCAAAATTAGTAGAAGAAAAATATGCACCAGATTTTATTTATTTAAGATTTGAAGGTGCTGACCCAGCTGGACAAAATAAAAGTGCAGAAGAATGTGCAGAATTAGCAAAAAAAGTTGCTCAAAACATTACTCTTCCATTAGTAGTTGGTGGATGTAATAACGCTGAAAAAGATGCTGAAGTATTTAAAGCAGTATCTGAAGCTCTTGAAGGAAAGAACATTTTAGTACTTTCTGCAAAAGAAGAAAACTACAAAGCAGTAGGAGCTGCAAGTGGATTAGCTTACAAACAAAAAGTTGGTGCAGAGTCTGCAGTTGATATCAACTTAGCAAAACAAATAAATATCCTATTAACTCAATTAGGCGTAAACAAAAACGACATCGTAATGAATGTTGGTTCTGCAGCAGTAGGTTACGGTTTTGAATATGTAACTTCTACTATGGATAGAATTATTTTAGCTGCATTAGGCCAAAATGATGAAACTTTACAAATGCCAATCATCACTCCTGTAGCTCAAGATGCTTGGTCTGTTAAAGAATCAATTGCATCAGAAGCAGACGCTCCAGCTTGGGGACCAACAGAAGATAGAGGTATCCACATGGAAATTTCTACAGCTTCTGCTTGTATTGCTTCAGGATCAGACGCAGTAATTTTAAGACATCCAAAATCTTTAGAAACTATGAAAACTTTTGTTCAAGGAATAATCGGATAATTATTTACATTAAGGAGGTATAACGATAATGGCTTTAAGCGGAATTGAGATATTTAAACTAACACCAAGAACCAACTGTAAGGAATGTGGTTTCCCTACTTGTATGGCATTCTCTATGAAAGTAGCATCTGGCGCAGTAGAAATTGGAAAGTGTCCACACATTTCTGATGAAGCAAAAGAAAAACTTTCTGAGGCTACAGCTCCACCAATGAAAACAATCACTGTAGGAACTGGTGACGCTGAAAGAAAATTAGGCGGAGAAACAGTATTATTTAGACACGAAAAAACATTAGTAAGCAGACCATTAGTTGCCGTACAATTTGCTGACTCTATGAGTGATGATATAATTGATGCAAAAATTGCAAATGTTCAAAAAGTTGACTATGAACGAATCGGCGAACAAATGAATGCTGAATCAGTTAGTGTTAAGTTCGACGGCGATAAAGATAAATACATAAAGCTTGTTGAAAAAGTAGCTGCATTAAACAAAGTAGTTGTACTTGTTTGTGATGATGTTGCTGTTGCTACAGAAGCTCTTGCCCTTGTAAAAGGAGCAAAACCAGTTTTAGTTGGTGCAAACAAAGATAATATCAACGAAATGGTTGCATTAGCAAAAGACAATGGTGCAGTATTAGGATTATGTGCTGATACAGTTGAAGAAATGTACAGCCTAGTAGAAACTGCACAAGCTGCAGATTATAAAGAGTTAATCTTGAATCCTGGCACAGCAAGCATGGCTAAAACATTAGAAAACACAATTGAAATTAGAAGAACAGCTATTACAGGTGGAGATAGAGTATTAGGTTACCCATCTATCGTATTTGTAAATGATTTAGCAGGTGGAGATCCATACTTAGAAACTGCTTTAGCTGCTACTTATGTTCTTAAATACGGTTCTATTATCGTATTAAGTGACATAACTTATGCACAAGCATTACCATTCTTTGGATTAAGACAAAATATCTTTACAGATCCTCAAAAACCAATGAGAGTCGAACCAAAAGTTTATGAGTTCGCTAATCCTAAAGAAGATTCTCCAGTACTTTTAACTGTTGACTTTGCACTTACTTACTTCGTTGTATCTGGCGAAATTGAGCGTGCTAAAGCACCAGCTTATTTACTAATTCCTGATGCTGGTGGATACTCAGTATTAACCTCTTGGGCAGCTGGTAAATTTGGTGCAAGCGTTATTGCAAACATGGTTAAAGAAAGCGGTATCGAACAAAAATTAACAGTTAAAAAACTTGTTCTTCCAGGTAAAGTAGCTGTATTAAAGGGTGACTTACAAGAAGAATTACCAGGTTGGGAAATTATTGTAGGACCAGAAGAAGCAATGCAAATTCCAAAATTCCTTAATGAATTTAAATAATAGGCACTAGTCTAATATAAAAAATTAAGAAAGTAGGTTTATTATGGCAAAATTTATGGTTATTGGGGAACGTATTCACTGTATCTCACCAGTTATTAGAAAAGCAATTGAAGAAAGAGATCCAGCACCAATCTTAAAAAGAGGTAAAGAACAACTTGATTGTGGAGCAACTTACTTAGATGCTAATATCGGTCCAGCAGAAAAGAATGGCGAAGAAATTATGCAATGGATGGTTCAAATTCTTCAAAATGAATTTGATAATGTGCCACTTGCATTAGATACAGCTAATACTAAAGCTATTGAAGCAGGTATTAAAGTTTATAATCGTTCTAAAGGAAAACCTATCGTTAACTCAGCTGATGCAGGCGAAAGAATAGACAATATTAACCTTGCTGCTGCAAATGATGCTATGGTTATCGCACTTTGTAGTGCAGAAGGTGTTCCAAGAGACAACGATGAAAGAATGGCATATTGCCAACAAATGCTTGAAAGAGGAATGGAAGCTGGCATGGATCCTGAGGACATGTTATTTGATCCATTATTCTTAGTAATCAAAGGAATGCAAGAAAAACAAGTTGAAATGTTTGAAGCTATTAGAATGCTTACTGAAATGGGCTTAAAAACTACTGGTGGCTTAAGTAATGTTTCTAATGGTGCACCAAAAGAATTAAGACCTATCATGGACGCTTATATGGTCGCAATGGCTATGCAAGCTGGATTGACTTCAGCTATTGTAAATCCATGTGATAAAAAATTAATGGAAGCTATCAAAACTGCTGACATCATTTTAGGCAATACTTTATATGCTGATTCTTACTTAGATCTGTAAGATCAATTAAAAAAAGAATATGATTTGTAAAAAAGGTGGTTTTAAAACCACCTTTTTCTATAAGAAAAAAAAAGTGTATTATAAACACAGTTTATTAAGAATCCGTTAAAATTAAAAACACTTTTAAGAGTACAAAAATATATTTATATATAAATGATTTAGACATTGCTTTCCAGAATGTAAAATCTGTATAATATAGACAGAGAGAATAATACATTAGTTTACTTAAGCTAGTTGTAATACTGGAGGGAATTATATTGGAAATTGAATTAAGATTACCTGAAGAGGTTAAGGTATTTGAAGCAAATGAAAATGATATTCTCATAAATGTGATTCGAAATGTAGGGGTACATATTGATGCACCTTGTAATGGAAGTGGAACTTGCGGAAAATGTAAGGTAAAACTCATTGAAGGAAAAGTTGGCACAATAGCGAATGGTCATAGACTTACTGATGAGCAGTCACAGCAAGGGTTTATCCTAGCTTGCCAAAGTATCGTTACTAGCCCTATTATTGTAGAAGTTCCTAAAGAATCCATTTTAGAAGTAACACATATTCGGGTAGAAAAAAGAACCCATAAGGATTTAGAAAAATACTACAATTTAAGAGAAGAGTTTTCAAGAGAACATGATTCCATGAAAAACTTAAGTATCTTAAATGTTCAATTGGATGAACCTAATCTAGATGACAATATTTCAGATGTAACGCGAATTAAAAAGTTCGTTGCAAAAGAATTAAACAATGATCATGTCCAAATAGGTGTTTTTTTGCTTAAAAAAATTCCACATGTCTTAAGAGAAAGCGCTTTTAATGTCTCAATTATTTATACAGAAGAAAAAGGCATCATACGAATAATAGATATTAGACCACAAGGCGATACTCAAATTTACGGTGTTGCAGTTGATATTGGAACTACTTCTGTTTCTGCTTGTTTGGTTGATTTAAATGATGATACTATTTTAGGAGAAGTATCCTGTGCAAATGCTCAATCTAAGTACGGTGCTGATGTAATTAATCGTATTGTATATTCTACCAAAAAGAATGGATTGAAAAATCTAAAAGAAGCTATAGTAGAAGAAAGCATCAATCCTCTAATAAATGAATTATGTAATAATCATAAAGTAAAAAAAGAGGATATATTGATATTTGCTGCTTCGGCAAATACCACTATGGCGCATTTACTTTTAGGAATACACTCAGATGATCTTAGAAAAGAACCTTATATCCCTGCCTTTACTAGTACAGAAGATGTAGACATTCGTGTAGACGATATAGGATTAAGCTTAAATAAAGATGCTTTAATT
This sequence comes from Alkalibaculum bacchi, assembly GCF_003317055.1. Classification (NCBI taxonomy): domain Bacteria; kingdom Bacillati; phylum Bacillota; class Clostridia; order Eubacteriales; family Eubacteriaceae; genus Alkalibaculum; species Alkalibaculum bacchi. Next base: position 91,875 of record NZ_QNRX01000002.1, on the reverse strand, counting down.
CTTATTTCACCCTCTGTAGCTAGCTACGTAGGTGGAGATATTTCTGCTGGCGTTATAGCTGCAGGTATGAGAGAAAGTGATGAGAATTCAATTCTAATTGATTTAGGTACCAATGGAGAAATCGTATTTGGTAATAGAGATTTTCTAATGACCTGCGCTTGTTCAGCTGGACCAGCATTTGAAGGTGGGGAAATTTCTTGTGGTATGAGAGCTGCAAATGGTGCAATTGAAGCCGTTCATATTGATCCGAATACTTTTGTAGCTGAGTTAGATATTATTGGCTCATGCGCTCCTTATGGATTATGTGGTTCTGGTATTATTGATTTAATCTCAGAATTAAAGAGGGTAGAACTTATTGATCCTAGAGGACGTTTTATAAAAGATAAAAATACGGACAGAATTCATTTTGATGAATACGGTATAGGCAGATATATAGTTGCTCGTAAAAAAGATTACGATTTATCAGGAGATATTTACATTACAGAAGTAGATATTGATAATTTTATTCGTGCAAAAGCAGCAGTGTATTCTGCGACTTATGTCTTGTTGTCAAGTTTAGGACTAGACTTTGATATGGTAAGTGAAATTAAAGTAGCTGGTGGAATTGGAAGTCATATTAATATTGATAGCGCCATTAATATTGGTTTATTCCCTGATATTGATAAAGATAAATATGCTTTTATTGGAAACAGTTCATTAACTGGCAGCTATATGAGCTTAATCAATAAGAAAGCAAAAGAGTATATTGACGATACAGCAAACAATATGACTTATATTGAATTAAGCGTGTATCCAGGTTATATGGACGAGTTTATTTCTGCATCTTTTATACCACATACGGATTTAGTGCGATTCCCGACACATAATAAATAAGGTGGTCAGGTGGTCAGGTAGTCAGGTGGTCAGCAAAACCTTAAATACGAAAAGCTGAAACTCGCCTTTAGGCGAGAAATGTAGGGGCGAACAATGTTCGCCCCTTTTTTGCCACCATTGGTGGCGTATTTGCTTTTACTGACCACCTTAAAGCTGACCACCTGACCACCTATATATGACGTTAAATCATTGACTTTACATGAATTTTAGATTATCATATTAGAAATACATAAAAATACATAAAGGGGTGAGTCCAATATGAAAGCGGCAAAGATCATTATGAAGTGTTTAAAGGAAGAAGATGTAAACCTTGTCTTTGGATACCCTGGTGGAGCTGTTTTACCTCTATTTGAAGCAATGCGAGAATCGGATATTGAGCATGTATTAGTTCGCAATGAACAATCCTTAGTTCATTATGCAAGTGGATATTACAGATCTACTGGTAAAGTAGGTGTTTGCATTGCCACTTCTGGTCCAGGTGCTACGAATACGATAACAGGGATAGCAACTGCTTATCTTGACTCCATACCAGTGGTTCTCATTACTGGGCAGGTCAATACGGATTTATTGGGTACAGATGCTTTTCAAGAAGCAGATATAAAAGGTGCTACGGAACCTTTTACGAAGCATAGCTACTTAATAAAAGATGCAAACGATATTCCAAGAGTCTTTAAAGAAGCATTTTATCTTGCAAATAGCGGAAGAAAAGGCCCGGTATTAATTGATATTCCTCGAAATGTTCAAGAAGAAAATATAAAGTATCAAAAGTGTGAGGAAATCAATATTATTGGTTATCAACCAACTCTATTAGGTCATCGAGGCCAAGTGAAAAGAGCCATAAATAAAATAAAAGACTCTCAACGACCTGTCATTTATGCAGGAGGAGGGGTTATCCTAGCTGAGGCCGAAAAACAATTACTAGAGTTTGCAGAAAAGAACAAAATACCTATTATTAACTCATTGATGGGTCTTGGTAGCTTTCCTCAAGATAATCCTCTTTATGCAGGTATTGTTGGCAGCCATGGATACCAATACTCCAATAGAATTATTTCTAGAGCGGATCTACTTATAGTAATAGGTGCTAGAATGTCAGATAGAGCTACTGGTAGATTTCATCAATTAAATAGCAATTTACAGTATATTCATATTGACATCGACCCTGCTGAAATCGGAAAAAATATAGAAGCTATGGTTCCCATAGTAGGAGATGCAAAACTAATTTTAGAAAATTTAACAACTAAAGATATTTCTGTAGATACAAGCAATTGGCTTGAGGAAATTGAATCTATTAGAGAGGCACTTCCAATTAATATGGATATGCAGCCAGGGTGCAATTATATTAATCCTAAAGAAATTATTGCAAGCATATCTGATATTACAGACGACTCCGCTTGTGTTGTCGCGGATGTAGGTTTAAACCAAATCTGGGCAGCTCTTTATTACAAATTAACAGCAAAACGAAGCTATTTTACATCTGGAGGCCTTGGAACCATGGGTTATAGCTTGCCAGCAGCTTCAGGTGTGAAAATTGGCAACCCTCAAAGACAAGTTATCTGCATCATGGGTGATGGAAGCTTTCAAATGACATTAGGAGAATTAGCTGTCATAAGAGAACAAAATATTGGCATTAAAATTATTCTCTTTAACAATCAAAGATTAGGTATGGTGAAAGGTCTGCAGGATAACTTTTATGGAAAAAACCATAACTGCGGTGTTCATTTAGAATGTAAAATTGAGTTTACAAAGCTAGCAGAAGCCTACTCTATACCGGCTTATAAAGTAGATACTATTGAGAGCTTTAGAGAAGTATTTAGTCAAGTTATGCAAAATGATGAGCCTTGTCTTATTCAGTGTCTCATTGATCCTGAATATACGGCATTTTAGGAGGAGTTTACATGAAAAAATACGTATTATCTTTATTAGTTGAAAACAACTCTGGTGTACTTAGCAGAATTGCAGGTTTATTTGCCAGAAGATGTTACAATATAGACAGTTTGACCGTAGGGAAGACAGAAAATCAAGAAATTTCAAGAATGACTATCACAGTAATTGGAGATGAACAAATATTAGAACAAATAAAAAAGCAGCTTAATAAATTAATTGAAGTAATTAAAATCGTAGAATTGACTCCAGGAGATTCTGTAAGTAGAGAATTAGTCTTTGTAAAAGTCAAGGCAGACAATACTACAAGATCAAATATCATACAAATATCTAATATATTTAGAGCTCAAATAGTGGATGTAGCTCGCAATAGCTTAATCTTGCAAATAACTGGAGATGAAGAAAAAGTAAAAGCCTTTATCGACATGCTTGAACCATTTGGCATCTTAGAATTTATCCGCTCAGGCGCAACAGGACTTCAAAGAGGAGATAAGGTTTTAAGTATATAAAAAAAGGTGGTAAGGTGGTAAGGTGGTAAGGTGGTAAGGTGGTAAGGTAAAAGCCATCTTCGATGGCGTAAATGAAGACGATAAGAGCGTAGCAAAAGGGGACACATTTATAAATGTGTCCCCTTTGTCCCCCTTTTTCACATCTTGTTAGCTGTTTCTAATTTGAATAAGCTAATTTTACAAGTTTATCGTTAATTGTATCTCCTACAAATGCTAGATCTTCTGCACTAAAATAAAAGGGTACATTATCGCTAAATAGGATTTGGGCGCTAGCAGAAAATTCTTCGTCTTGGGCGTACATGATGATATCTAAGTAAATATTTGGTAAAAATCTGACCCTATAGGAGAGATCTCCTAAGTCAAGACGCTCTGCATCAAGTTTTTCTAGGGCTATAGCTAAAAGATCAAATTTGTTTTTAAAAGTTTTAGCTAATCGTAGCAGGCACCTACCATAAAAATTATGGTAATATAGATTTCCATCTTGAACATCTCTATAGTTGATCATTTTGCCAGTGCCCTCAATATCTTTTCCTGAAAGAAGATATCGTAAAATCAAGGTCTTTAAAGAGTATTTAATATTAGGATTACCTTCATCTACTTCTCCAGAGGGATAGGATACAGTGTGGATATCACCTAATAGATTTACTTTGAAAACATTTTCTGTCTCGTGGAAAAGGACTGCTGAGTTGCCTAATATGAATTCAGCGCTTAAGGCTTTAAACTCTTCTTTGTAATATTCATAAGGAATTTTATCTTTTCTCTTTTCAATAACAGCTTCTGGTTTCATAATTCACCTTCTTGTCATTTGTTTTGATAATATTATATCATAAAATAATTTGGATTTATCGACTATTGTAGAATTTTGTGTTAAACTTAGAAGTAGGATACATAAATTGTAAACGAAATGAAAAGTATAACATTTAACGAACATTACGCAAAATAAGTTCTTGGCTTTACCTTTTTATAGTATAATATAAGATAAATTTGTAGAAAATAATCTAAAATTGACAATTTACTAGAGTTAATGATAGAATTAACTATAATTTGGCTTTTAGATACTAGGAGGTATTTTGATGATAGATATAAGCAAATTGTCACAGGTTATGGGAGATTTAGATGATGATGCAGTAATACAATTTGTAGAAGATTTTATGAAGTCTAATCCTACTCCAGAAGATGCTGACCAATTAATGACTGCAGCACAGGAAGGGATGGCTATTGTAGGAGATCGCTTTGAAAGAGGTGATTACTTTGTAGGCGATCTTATTTACGCTGGAGAGATACTCGCCGATGTAATTGATATGATTAGGCCTATACTTAGTGAAGTAAGCCAAGAACTAAATAGAGGTAAAATTGTTTTAGGAACAGTTAAGGGTGATTTGCATGACATAGGAAAAAATATCTTTAGAATTATGGCTGAAGCTGAAGGGTTTGAAGTTCATGATATAGGAATCGATCAACCAGTAGAAGCTTTTGTTGAAAAAGTAAAAGAAATACAGCCAGATATCGTAGGTTTGAGCGGAGTCTTAACACTTGCTCTAGATGCTATGAGATTGACTGTAGATGGATTAAAAGAGGCAGGCTTACGTGATGATCTAAAAATCATTATAGGTGGAAACCCAGTAAGTAAAGACGCAAACGATCAAATTGGGTCTGATGCATTTACTACAAATGCAGCACATGGGCTGAATATCTGTAAAGAATGGATGGAAGAAAAAAAATAACATCTAACGATGTTATTTTTTAGTCCCTAGTCTTTAGACACTAGTCCATAGCTTTTTAGCCCCTTATGGGGCTTTTTGCTTAAGAGGAATACCCCAATGCTAAAGACTAAGGTCTAGTGACTAGAGACTATCTCATTACTATTTATAGACTTCGACTTTATTCAAATACGTATTCTTCATATAATTCTTCGTAAAACTTGGATTTGTAGCAATTTCTATGTGTATTGCGTTTTTGGCGATTTCTATGCACTTTTCTTTTTCTTCTTGTGACAATAGGAAAAGTTGTGAGCCTGTAGCTGCTGCATTTCCAATGGAGTATACCGGGACTCCCTCAAAATAAGGAATCAAGCCTATAAGTTGAGCCATATCCATATTAATATAATTTCCAAAAGCTCCTGCCATAAGAATTTCTTCTAGATCTTCGCCCTTTAATCCAGCTTCTTCAATAAGCATAGTACAACCTGTAAAAATAGCCGCCTTCGCTAATTGCACCTGACGGATATCGTCTTGTGTCAATACAATAGGTCTACCATTTTCGGTTTCTTCGCCATGTGCTATGATAAAAGCTTTTTTATTATTGGTGTTTATAATTCGATTTGCTAAATTGGCTTCTTTTACTTCATCTGGATTTACAAAAGCACCTCTTTTGTTGATCAGATCATTGCGAAGCAATTCAGCAATAATATCGATGATACCAGAGCCACAGATGCCAATTGGAGCAACTTGTCCTATTACTTTGTAAATAATATTTCCATTATATATTGTAACTCTTTCAATTGCGCCTACAGTACCTCTCATGCCATACTCAATTCCATAACCTTCTAAAGCAGGTCCAGAGGCCATAGAAGCAACTTTATAATAATTGTCTTTTCCAACGGCAACCTCACCGTTAGTACCTAAATCGATAATCAACCTATTTTTTTCATCCTTTGGTAAGGATAAGAGCACTGCTGCTGTATCGCCTCCAACATGGCCTCCTAATAGGGGAAAGAAGGTAATAACTCCGTTTGGATTGATTTGAATCTTTAGTTCTTTAGCTTTAGCAATGATCTCATCATGAGTAGTACTTGAAAATGGTGCGAGACCAAGATATTGAGGATTTATTTCAAAAAACAAATGCTGCATAGTGCTATTTCCACAAAAACTTGCTTGATAAATAGAACTCTTGTTAATCTTATTTTTATCACAGATTTCGTTTATAATTTCATTTACAGTTTCAATTACTAAATCATGTAATCTTTTTAAACCATTAGGCTCGTTAATCGTATACTCAATTCGTCCAATGACATCACCAGCGACACTAGTTTGTTTATTTAACTGTGAGCTAATACCCAGTTGCTCGTAAGTAGTTAAATCATATAAATAAGCTACGATTGAAGTAGAGCCAATATCAAACGCTAATCCGTATAAATCCATATTTTTATCACCTGGTAGGACATCAATAATGGCATTATCATAAGCAATCAGATTTATACCAGTTGAATCGTGAAAAAGATTAGAAATTTTTCGTAAAATATGTATAGAAGGTCTGTCAAATTCCATTTGAAGTTTGTTACAAAGGGTTTCCCAATCGCTTTCTCCAATAGAGGTTTCTAATTTAGATTTATCTACAAAATAAAATTTTAGAGACGGGTTAGGGTATATATCTTTTAGTACACTGGTCGTAAGGATTTGGGCTGAGGAGTCTTGACTAGTAATCATTATATTAAGATTTTCATATACTTTTGTCACACAAGCTAATACACTTTCTATTTTTCCATTTGTTTCAATATCTACTCTACACTTTCCACACTTGCCTTTTCCACCACAGACTAAATTTAGGGGCTCACCAATTAAGGTGCACACATCTGAAATAGTGGAATCTTCGTTTGTTTGTATGCTTTTATTCAGTAAAGGGAAATTTACGGATATACGTTTTGACATAGTAGTCTCCTTTTTATAAATTATGCTAAATGTATTATATTACAAAAAAATATTTTATACAATGCAAAACCGCGAAAAGTAGATTATTATTGCTTTAGAGCAAATTTTAAGTAAAAATAAGGAAAACATTAATGTTGACAATAAAAAACTCTTTTGATAAAATAATGACAGAATAAAAAATTGATTAATTTTACAAATTTATAAAATGGATTAAATGTATCGTGTTAACAATTAGATTTGTAACAAGACTAAAACCTTGTATAATAGATTTTTACAGCCTTAGAGCTTGTTTTAAGTTAAGTATTAGACGAACATATACATTGACAATAAAAATCTCTTTTGATAAGATAATGGCAGAACATAAATAGGAATAGTTTTACAAAATCATTGAATGATTGTGAATAATTTTTCAATAATCGTGAATAATTTGCAATCGATACCGAAAGCGTAGGGGGCAATTATATTGATCATCATCGGTGAAAAAATAAATGGTGCTATACCCGCCGTAAAAAAAGCGATTGAAGAAAAAGATGCTGAATTTATTAGAAATCGGGCAATCAAACAGGCAGAAGCTGGAGCCGATTACATCGATATTTGCGCATCTACAACACCTGATATAGAAATAGATACTTTAAAATGGCTTATTGAAATTGTACAAGATGCGGTAGAAATACCTATTTGCATTGATAGCCCTAATCCATTATTTATTAAAGAAGTCTTTCCATTGATTAAAAGACCAGGTATTATTAACTCAGTTAATCTAGAACTTATAGAAGGAACAGATCAGGACAAATGTGATATCCTTTTTCCCCTCGTGGAACGAACAGACTGGCAAGTAATTGCATTAACATGTGATAGCGAGCATGGCACGCCACAAGATGTTGCTACAAGAGTTAAAATTACAAAAAGTATTGTTGAGAAAGCAGCAAAATATGGGATTACTCCAGATAAAATACATATAGATCCACTGGTAATGGCTTTATCCACAGACAATAATTCACTACTTAATTTCATAGAGAGTATACAAGAAATCAAAGCAATTTATCCAACAATTAAGATTACTTCAGGTCTAAGCAATATTTCATTTAGTATGCCTGCAAGGAAAATCATCAACCAAAATTTTATGACCCTAGCGATTTATTCGGGTATGGACTCTGCTATCATGGATCCTTTAAATAAAGGTGTGATGAGTTCTATATTCGCCACTGAAGCTTTATTAGCGCGAGACAGGCATTGTAGAAAGTACAACAAAGCGTTTAGAAGTGGAAAGATTGGCTAGATTAAATTTGTTATACCATTTATGGTAGATATATTCTGTCGTGAATTGACAGAAAAAAAACTATTAGGAGGAGTATAATAATGGGATTTAAAAGTGACATTGAAATCGCACAAGAGGCAAAACCACAGGATATTAGAGAAGTTGCTGCAAAATTAGGTTTAACAGAAGATGATTTGGATTTATACGGAAAGTATAAAGCAAAAGTTGACATCAACTTATTAAAGAAACCTTCAGGTAAAAAAGCAAAATTAATCTTAACAACTGCTATTAATCCTACTCCTGCAGGAGAAGGTAAAACGACTACAACAATTGGTGTAGCCGATGCTTTACAAAGATTAGGTAAAACTACTCTAGTTGCATTAAGAGAGCCATCTTTAGGACCAGTTTTTGGTGTAAAAGGTGGAGCAGCTGGTGGTGGTTACGCACAAGTAGTTCCAATGGAAGATATCAACTTACATTTTACTGGTGATTTCCACGCTATTGGTGCAGCAAACAATTTATTAGCTGCAATGGTAGACAATCACATTTTCCAAGGAAATACATTAGACATCGATGTAAGAAGAGTCGTTTGGAGAAGAGCTGTTGACATGAACGATAGACAATTAAGAAATATTATTAATGGTCTAGGTGGAAAAGCTCAAGGAATGCCAAGAGAAGATGGATTTGATATAACAGTTGCTAGTGAAATTATGGCAATCTTCTGTTTATCAAAAGACATTATCGACTTAAAAGAAAGATGCGCTAGAATCGTAGTAGCATACAATAGAAAAGGTGAACCTGTTACTGCTGGAGACATCAAAGCTCAAGGTGCTATGGCTTCACTTTTAAAAGATGCTTTAAAACCAAACTTAGTTCAAACTTTAGAAGGAACACCTGCATTCGTACACGGCGGACCATTTGCTAATATCGCTCATGGCTGTAACTCTGTACTAGCAACTCGTTTTGCTATGAACTATGCTGATTACGTAGTAACAGAAGCTGGTTTTGGTGCGGACTTAGGAGCAGAAAAATTCCTTGATATTAAATGTAGATTAAACGATTTAAAACCAGATGCAGTAATCATCGTTGCTACAGTTAAAGCATTAAAATACAATGGTGGAGTTGCTAAAGCTGATCTTCAAGAAGAAAATCTTGCAGCATTAGAAAAAGGTCTTCCAAACTTATTAAAACACGTTGAAAATATTACACAAGTATTCAAATTGCCAGCAGTTGTTGCAATCAATGCATTCCATACTGATACAAAAGCTGAACTAGATTTAGTAGAAGCTAAGTGTAAAGAATTAGGTGTAAACGTTGCTCTTTCTGAAGTATGGGCTAAAGGCGGCGAAGGTGGAGAAGAATTAGCTAAGGAAGTCATCAGACTTTGTGATATTGAAAGCGATTTCCAATTTGCTTACGATTTAGAAGATTCTATCAAAGATAAAATCAAGAAAATCTCTCAAAAAATATACGGTGCAGATGATGTAACTTTCTCTGCAAAAGCTGAAAAAGAAATTGCAAACTTCGAAAGATTAGGATTTGGCAATATGCCAATCTGTATGGCTAAAACCCAATACTCATTAACAGACGACCAAACTGTATTAGGTAGACCAACAGGCTTCAAAATCACTATCAGAGACCTTACTGTTTCTGCAGGTGCAGGATTTATCGTTGCATTAACTGGTGAAGTAATGAAAATGCCAGGTTTACCAAAAGTACCAGCAGCTGAAAAGATTGATGTTGATGAATTCGGTACTATTGGCGGTTTATTCTAAGGCGAATAGAAGAATTTAATATCTAAGATGAAGGTTTACACCTGTATACACCTTAGTGTACACTTCCACGGTGTAAACTTTTATTTAAGTAACATTTAACTTACGAGGGGGATACTTATATGAAAATGATCGATGGCTCATGTGTTGAATTTGCGGATAAATTAGCATCAAAAGCTGCAGTACCCGGTGGTGGTGGTGCTGCAGCATTGGTTGGTGCTCTAGGAACAGCACTTGCTAGTATGGTAGTAAATTTAACATTAGGAAAAAAGAAATACGCTGAGTTTGAAGAAATAAATAAGGAAATTATGGCAAAAGCTCTTAAGATTCAAGAAGAACTTCTTGAAATGGTAGATAAGGACGCAGAAAACTTCTTACCATTATCGAAAGCTTATGGGCTGCCTAAAGAAACAGAAGAAGAAAAGAAATATAAAGAAGAAACTCTTGAAAAATGCCTGATCGTAGCTTGTGGTGTTCCAGTAGATATTGTTAAGAAAACATATGAAGCAATTTTACTTCATGAAGAATTAGTAGACAAAGGTTCGAAGTTAGCAATAAGCGATGTAGGTGTTGGAGTACAGTGCTTAAGAGCTGCTTTGATTAGCGGGTGGTTAAATGTACTCATTAATATTAATATGATTAAAGATGAAGCATATGTAGCACAAATAAACGAAGAAATAAGACCGCTAGTAGCAAAAGGTACAAAAATAGCAGATGAGGTCTACAGTAAAGTAGAAGAAATGCTATAAAATAGGAGGTTTATTATGGGAACTTTATTAGATGGAAAAGTAGTAGCAGCTAGTTTAAAAGAAGAAACTTTAAAAGCAGCAAAAGAGTTGCGTGAAAAAGGAATTGCTCCTAAATTGACAATCGTAAGAGTTGGAGCAAATCCAAGCGATTTATCATATGAAAGAGGCGCTCTTAAGAGAATGGAAGGCTGTAATATCGATACAGAAGTAAAAGAATTACCAGAAGATATTACACAAGAAGATTTTATTAAAGCGTTGAAAGAAGTAAACGAAGATAAAAACACTCATGGTATATTAGTATTTAGACCACTTCCAAAACAATTAGATGAGGAAGTAATTAAGTACGTTATAGCTCCTGAAAAAGACGTAGACTGCTTTAGCCCAACAAATGTAGCGAAAGTAATGGAAGGAGATGCAACAGGTTTTGCGCCTTGTACTCCTACTGCAGTAATGGAAATCTTAAGCTACTACAATGTAGATTTAAAAGGAGCAAAATCAGTTGTCCTTGGAAGATCTATGGTAGTTGGTAAACCTGTAGCTATGTTATTATTAGGACAAAATGCAACGGTAACAATTACTCACTCAAAAACAAAAGAATTACCAGCTGTATGTGCTGAAGCTGATGTTTTAATAGCAGCTATCGGTAGAGCAAAAATGGTTACATCCGATTATGTAAAAGAAGGCGCCGTTGTCGTAGACGTAGGTATTAATGTAGACGAAGAAGGAAAATTATGTGGAGACGTAGACTTTGCTGATGTTGAAAACAAAGCTTCTATGCTCACACCAGTACCAGGTGGCGTTGGTTCAGTAACTACATCTGTATTAGCAAAACATGTAATAAAGGCTTGTACTTTACAAAATAAATAATTATATTATAAAATAATAGAAGAAGCTGTCGTAGGAGATTTTCATTGCGATAGCTTTTTTGATATAATTGAATAAGGTGGTAAGGTGGTAAGCAAAACCTTAAAAACTAAAAGCAAAAAACTGAAATGCTTTAAAGTCGAGAAGTAAAAATTAACAAAAAGGAAGTGATCCCAATATACATCGAGACACACATGCACATATCCCTAGATGGTATTGATGGTGCGATTTTTCGTAAGGAATTAAAGAGTAGTGAAAAAAGAGCAGAAGAGCTTATTCGAAAAAATATTCGAGCTTATAAAGATTGTGGAATAATAGCCTTGCGAGATGGTGGCGATCCTATTAATTTATCTGCTATTACTCGTAGAGTTGCTAAGGAAGAGGGGATTGTTTACAAGACTCCTATTCATGCTATTTACAAAAGAGGTCATTATGGTAGTTATATTGGCAAGGTTATTGATGATATAAGAGATTTCAAAACTGTTTTTTCAGAAATGGAAAAGGATAAACCTGACTTTATCAAGATTCCCTTATCTGGTATGATGAATTTTGATACTTACGGAGATGTAGGAGATCTAGCATTTAATGAAGAAGAATTAGACTATATGGTGAAATTTGCTCAGGATAAAGGACTCCCTACTATGGTTCATGTAAATTCAAGAGAAGGAGTACAAAGGGCTATTAAAGCAGGGGTAGACACAATAGAGCACGGTTACTATATGACAGATGAAGAGTTATACGCCTTAAAGGATTCAAAAACCATTTGGATTCCTACTTTAGCTCCATTAGGCAATATTTGCTTTAGTGAAGATGAGCGTCATAAAGAACAAATAAAAACGATAAAGAGAATATTTGATGAACAAAGCAGAAATGTAAAAAAAGCCTACAAAATAGGAGTGAAACTAGCGATAGGAAGTGATGGCGGAGCCTATAAAGTTTTTCATGGACAAGGCTTCTTAGATGAATTAAAATATATGAATGAAGCAGGCATTGAATTAGAGGGATTAATACGACTAGGTTATGAAAATGGAATGAAAGCACTGGGAATAAGCTAAAAGCTAAATGCGGAACTTTTTTAGCAGAATGCGGAAAGCGGAACTTTTAAGTTGGAATGTTGGGAAAAGTAGCTAGTTGGTTAGGAAATTAAACTTGCCTTCAGACGAGATAAAGGGAACGACGGCTTCGTCGTTCCACGCAACGGTCACCATAGGTGACCTAAATTTCAGCTTTCGGCATTCAGCATTCAGCTATTAACTCTTTGCTTAAAATATAGAACATAAAACTTGCAACTTAGAATTTACAACTAGAAAGTGGTGTTGTCCATGAACAAATGCATATTTTCCTGGTTTGGATATGTTTTGCCTCTGCAGGAGAGGTTAACATTAATTAAAGATACGGGTTTTGATGCTACTTGCCTTTGGTGGGAAGATGAGGTTTACCCTAAAACAATACTTGTTGATCATATGCCTGCTATGGTTAAGGATGCAGGCTTATTTTTAGACAATATTCATTGTCCCTATATGGGAGCTGATCGGTTTTGGAGCGAAAGCAAAAGTGCTCGCCAGAGAGAAATTGATACTTATTATTCCTATATAGAAGCTTGCGCAAAACATGAGATTCCACATATGATTATGCACGTTAATGATGAAAATCCTGTTATAGAAAGCACAGAGCTTGGTCTTGACAGTATGATTCATTTAGTAAGAAGAGCGGAAGAGTACGGTGTAAAATTAGCAATAGAGAATACTTTAAATAATGATATAATACATATGTTATTAAGTGAAATTCCTTCCCAAAATTTAGGACTTTGTTATGATTCCTCCCATGATTGGATACAAGGGCAGAGCTGTGGTGATTTATTAGAAAAATGGAAAAAGAGACTTTACTGCACTCATTTGTCGGACAACAATGGAAAAGAAGATAAACATTGGATTCCAGGAGATGGAGAAGTAAGTTGGGAAAAAATTATTCCTAACATTATAGATTCTCAGATCAATTTCATTACAATGGAATTATTGTCAAGTAAAATAAAGATTGAGGATCCTAAAAAATACTTAAAGACAGCTCATAAATCATTAGAACAGATTCTAAATATGAATGATTAATTAAATATAGATCAAAATAGACCTATATTTGGTAAAATTTAATAAAAATATATAGAATAATGTTATAATAAGTTCAAAATGTGTCAATTATAAAAATATACAGGTATATTATTCCTGTTGCTTTGATAAAAATTTGCAAAATTTTCAAACATATGTTAATATATAAAAACTAAACAAATGAGAATGGATGAAGTGTATATGAGGTATAGAAAAGGATTTGAAACAAAAGAGAACATTATTAATATATCAAGAAAGCTCTTCTATGAACTTGGGTATACAAAGGCAACAGTTCAAAACATAGCTGATACTGCAAATGTACCCTTAGGATTGATTCCATATTACTTTAAAACAAAAGATAATATCGTTTTGGAGATTAATTCTAAGTTCTATATTGAGATTTACGAATTTGTCAGTGGAAAATTGCGCATTAGAAAAAATGCCTATTTAAAATTATTTTTAGTAACGTCAATTTATTACAGAATCATTTTAAGTGATGAAAACAACAAAAAATTCTTCTATGAAGTATTGAGAAATAAGTCTAATTTTAAAACATTAAGATTCAGTACAGAAAGATTATTTACCCTTATGAACAAAGAAAACAATAAGAACTTTACTGAGCAAGATTTAGACACTATAAAAATTGCTGAATTTGGCGCACGACGCGAATTGTTGTTAAGCTATTTTGAAGGTAAATATGATGTAGATCTTGAGTACTTAGTAAGCGTATTATCTAGCGTTACTGGTAGATTGTTTGGTATTGATGAAAATATAATCGCTGAGTACAAAGAAAGAGAACATATATTCAGCCAAGAGTACGATTATTCAAATATTAAGTTTCTTGTTTAAAAAAAGCTCGTTTCCGAAGGGAACGAGCTTTTTTTAGGTGGTCAGGTGGTCAGGTGGTCAGCAAAAACTTAACTGCTGAAAGCGGAACTTTAAAGCCACTATAAGTGGCTAAAGTACTGGTGGCTATTTTCCTGACCTTAGATCCTGCCTGACTCTTTAAGGCTAGCGACTAAAGACTAGAAACTAATGCAGTTCTCGCTTCTCCAATCATATATAAAGAACCTACAAAAATAAATACATCGTCTTTAGAGCCATTTAAAGCTATTTCTACGCCCTCTTTTATTGTTTTTAAAGGAGTCACATTTATTTCTGGGGATCTTTTCTTGATATGTTCTGCTAATTCTTGTGACGACATTGCTCTTGGATTATTTGGAGTTACAGTATATACTTTGTCTGAAATCGTCCTTAGCTTGTCAATCATAGGATCGTAGTCTTTATCTGCTAAAACACCAAAGAACAATGTGACCTTCTTATCTAAATATGTTTTTACCGTATTTACCAGTGAATCGATGCCATTTTCATTGTGTGCACCATCAATGAATATAGTAGGATTTTCTCGTAAGAGTTCGAATCTACCAGGGAAGCGTACGCTAGACATTCCACTTTGAATGGACTCTGTAGAGATATGGTATCCTTTTTCTTTTAGAACATCTAAAGCCGTTAAGGCAGTGGCACAGTTTAAAATCTGATGATTTCCAAGTAGGCTTAGTTTAAAGTCAAATGGTTCTAGATTTTTACTACCTTTAAAGGAAAGCTCTTGTCCTTTTAGAGAAGCGCTCTTTGACTCTACTATACTTGGATTAGTTGGATAAAACTCATTGTTCCGCTCTACACAGATTCCACGAATTTGTTTTTCTACTTGCTCACCTTGTGGATATAAGACTACATGTCCATTTTCTTTAATGATACCTGCTTTTTCAAAGGTGATTTCTTCTAATGTATTGCCAAGGTATTGCATATGATCAAAAGCAATAGAAGTGATGATGGATATTTCTGGCGCTTTAATGATATTTGTTGCGTCAAAACGACCACCCATTCCTACCTCTAAAGTTACCAGATCTACTTTTTGTTCGTAGAAGTATTGAAGGCCAATAGCAGTGACCACTTCAAACTCAGAAGGGTGTGAATAACCATCACTCATCATTTTATCTATAGATTCCTTCACCTTTCCAGCAACTCTGCCTAAATCCTCTTTTGAAATATGAGCGCCATTAATTTGGATTCTTTCTGTGAATTCTTCTAAATATGGTGAAATAAACAAACCAACTCTATAGCCCGATTCTTTTAAGACATTGCTTATCATATTGCTTGTAGAGCCTTTTCCATTGGTACCAGCAATGTGCACATATTTTAATTTGTCCTGAGGATTATCCATGTATTCTAATAATTTTCCAATATTATCAAGACCTAATTTGATACCAAAGGCATAAGTGCCATGAATAAATTCTAAAGCTTCATTATAATTCATTTAAAATAACCTCCTATTATTTAACGATGGTAGAACAATTGTTAAACGATTGTTCTTTATCAGAAAAGTTCTACTTTTTGACCCTGTCTCTTGCCTAGTTATAATTGGTGACCTAAAAGCTTTTACTTACAACTTACAACGTAGAACTAAAGTGCCCAAGGCACTTGTTCATCCATTGTTCATTTCGATTGATTGATTTTGCTTTTTTAACTTGAGAAACTTCCACTTCGTTTCAGCAGTAATAATGGCCGTAAAAATTAAGACGGAGCCTACAATCATATTAGGACTAAATAGATCTCCTAAAAAGATTACAGACATAATGCTACCAAAGAAGGATTCTAAGCTAAGCAGTAAAGCTGCATGGGATGGGGTAGTATATCTTTGAGCAATATTTTGAATGAGATAAGCCATAAATGTACAAAATAATCCCAAGAACAGCACTTCATTTATTCCACTATCTGGAATAAATAGTATAGGATCACTGGTAACCAACATAGTTACTAAAGAAAGTATAAAGGCTACACCTAACTGAATGACTGTAAGTTTTATAGGATCGTGTTTTTTTGCATAAATACCAACTGCTATCATATGACAAGCAAAGAGCAATGCACATATTAAGGTAAGTATGTCTCCTTTGTTTAATACAAAGCCTTTGTTTAAATCAAGTGTTAATAAGCCAATACCTGCAATCATTAAAATAGCAGCAAAAACACTGAATTTATCTGGTCTTTCTTTACTAATAAGCCAAAATAAAAAGGGAACCATCACCACATTAGTACCAGTTAAAAAAGCTTGTTTTCCTGCTAATGTATACTGTAAGCCGATGGTTTGCGTAGTAAAGGCTGAAAATAAAAAAAGTCCAATAATAAACCCTGCTTTTAAGTGTTCTTTATCTATAGTGATGACTTTCCTATAAAATAATATTCCCGTTAGCAAAGCTGCAATGCCAAAGCGAAGGGTCATAATATACATAGGAGACAAAGTGTCTAAAGCATTCTTTACAGCAACAAACCCACTTCCCCATACAAAGGCAGTTATAAGCAAGCCTAAATCACCTAATAACATTTTCTTGTTATTCATACAAAGAACTCCTTTATTGTCCATAGCACTATTTTATAAAAATAGCGCCCAATGAATATTTTAGCATAATAAACGTCAGTTAGATATTAATTTGTATTATTTTGCTAAATAAATTCTCTTTCGTATAGGGGATTATATAAAGGGAAAAATGTATTCAAGTCTTTGTATCTTCTCTTTAAGAGGAATACATAAAAGTCGCTGAAGCAATCTGCGACATATTTATGATATAATAATAAACGAATTTCTTTCTAGAGGAGGGATTTTTTGTTAAAGAAGAAAGACATAAAACAAGTATTAGAATTATTGGGAAAAGAGTACCCTGATGCTGGGCCAGCTCTTCATTTTACAACTTCTTTTGAATTGTTAATAGCAACGATTCTATCTGCTCAGTGTACGGATGTTAGAGTAAATATTGTTACAGATAAATTATTTGTAGATTACAATACACCAGAAGCTATACTAGAGTTAGGGCAGCCTAAACTTTTAGATTATATAAAAACATGTGGTCTCGCCAATTCAAAGAGCAAAAACATTATCGCTACTTGCTCTATATTAATAAATGAGTATGAGGGTCAAGTGCCAGATACTATTGAAGAGCTCATGAAACTTCCAGGAGTGGGAAGAAAAACTGCAAATGTAGTAGTGAGTAATGCCTTTGGACAAAATGCCATAGCTGTAGATACCCATGTGTTTCGAGTCTCTAATCGAATTGGCTTAGCAGAGAGTAAAGATGTCCTAAACACAGAGATGGATTTGATGAAGAATATCCCTGAAGAAGATTGGTCTGTAGCGCATCATTGGCTAATTTTACATGGTAGAAAAGTATGTAAGGCTCGAAAACCCTTATGCGAAGATTGCGTGGTAAAGGGATTATGTCTATATTATAAGGAGTTAATTTGTGATTAAATCATATAAAAGCTCAGTATATTTGAACTGAAAAATAAAAAAACCTCGCCCACAGGGTGAGCATTCGGCATTCGGCTTTCCGCATTCAGCTTTTTATATTGAAATTTCATAGGTTTTGTGTTAGCATAATCTTATAAAATAAAATAGCTCTATAAGGTGCAAATGCTTAATAGGGAAAGTGGTGAAAAACCACTACAGCCCCCGCTACTGTAAGTGTGGACGAAACTCTAATAAAAACCACTGTCTAAACGATGGGAAGGAAGAGTGGAGATTGAAACACGAGTCAGGAGACCTGCCTTAAGAAACTAGGAACTATCGGGGAGGATGGTGTTGTGCGTGTTTAATATGAAAACCTTCTCAAATGTAGAAGGTTTTGTTGCGTTAAGAAACAAATTATAATGAAATAACTGGAGGTAACAAAATGAAAACATTAAAAAAAGTACTAATACTAATGCTCGTCACATTAATGGCATTTACTTGGACAGCGTGTTCAAATGATAAACCACAAGAAGAGTCGACAGGAGAGGGGAATACAACAACCGAATCAAGTGACGGTACGGAAACTATATACCCATTTACATTTAAGGATACTGCAGATAACGAAATTACCCTTGAAAAAACTCCTGAAAGAATTGTTTCTGTATCTGCTTCTATTACAGAGACGCTCTTTGCTGTAGGTTTAGGAGATCAAATCGTAGGTAGAGATGAATTCAGTAATTATCCTGAAGAAACAAAAGAGATTGAAGTTGTAGGAAATTATGTAGAACCCAATACGGAACTTATCATCGATTTAGAACCAGAGGTTCTCTTTGTATCATCACCTATGCCTGAAGATGCAACACAACTTATCAAAGCTGCAGGGATAAAAACAATTGTCATTTCAGATCAAACAGATGTAGATGGTGTTTTAGAAAATATCCAATTAATTGGAAAGATTGGAAATGTTCAAGAGACTGCAAATAAACTAGTAGAAGACTTAGATATTGCTCGAAAAGAGATTACAGATAAAGTCAAAGACACAGAAGAGAAAAAGGTATTTGTAGACTTACAAGATTTTGTTTCAGTAGGAGCAGATACGTTCATTGATTCTATGCTACAGGAGATTAATGCAGTAAATATTGCAGCAGACTCTGATACAGCATGGCCAACTTTGACATTAGAAAAAATTGTAGATGCAAATCCTGATGTTTACATTTCATTATACCCTACAGTAGAGGAGATCAAGGGCAATGGTGGACTTCAATCAGTTGCTGCTGTAGAAAATGATAATATTGTTTATTTCCCATGGGGAACAGAAGAAAATGACATTTTATCTCGTTCAGGTCCAAGAGTAATGAAAGGTTTAGAATTTTTAGCAAAAGCAATTCATCCAGAAGCATTTTAAGAATAGTCGCTAGTTGCTAGTCACTAGCGCTTGGGTATTCCTTTAGGGTCATTTTGCCACTGAAGATAGTAGTGGTTTATAATTTAGAAATTACCTGCTTAATAAAATGATAGGGCAATCGTTGGTTGCCCTATGAATTTATTACTTTCTAGGATACGAAAGTGCTATTCTTGACCTAAGGACATACATAAGGGGAAAATATGAAAAAACGAATTCGAAAACACTCATTAATCACAATAATTATTTTAGCTTTTATTACCATTCTAGTTTGTACTAATTTAGGTGTAGCAAATATCTCAGTAGGGCAAACATTTCAGGTATTATTGCACAAACTTTTTAATATTGGGAATGTAGAAGGAATTAAGGCATCTACGATAGCGATCATATGGAATATACGACTGCCCAGAGTAATACTGGCTTTATTAGTCGGAGGCACCTTATCCATTTGCGGTGTTGCATATCAGGGAATCTTTAAAAACCCTATGGCAGACCCATTCTTATTAGGGGTCTCTTCTGGTGCTGCGCTAGGTGCATCTATTGGCATCGCCATGAACCTAAGTTTCAATGGTAAAGATCTTGTTTCTATACTGGCTTTTATCTTTGCTTTACTTACCTTATTATTAGTTTACAATATCTCTAAAATAGGCAATAAAGTACCTGTACCTACATTGCTGCTTAGTGGTGTGGCCATGTCTCAATTTTTATCTGCAGTAAATTCCGTTCTTATGATTTTTTCGGATAAGATGAGTCAGATTATCTATTGGACTATGGGGTCTTTTAATGGAAAGAGTTGGGAGCAAGTTTTGATTATTATCCCTTATGTAGTTATAGGCTTTATTATTCTTTATAGCTTACATAGTCAGATGGACATTATGCTCATAGGTGAGGATAGTGCTTCTCAGTTAGGCGTAAATACAGACCAACTAAAGCTTATCGCATTAGTAGTTACTGCGTTGATGACAGCTGCTACGGTTAGTATCACAGGGATTATCGGATTTGTTGGATTGATTATACCTCACGTAGTTCGAATTTTTGTCGGTCCAAAGCATAAAAAATTGTACCCCTATTCATTTTTGCTAGGTGGTATTTTTCTAATATTATGTGATACGGCAGCAAGAAGTCTTATGACTCAAGAAATACCTGTAGGTGTTATTACAGCTATTTTTGGTGGTCCGTTCTTTATATATCTTCTTAGACAGAGAAAACGTGGAGGCATATAGTATGAATAGAGAAGTATTGAAAATACAGAACTTAGAAGTAGCCTATGGGGAGAAAAAGATCATAAATGGGTTGGATTTTTCTGTCTATAAAGGTGAATTTGTAGGAATTATTGGACCTAATGGTACAGGCAAATCCACTTTAGTCAAAGCTATTACAGATATTATTCCAAAGAGCAGTGGTTCTATTCGCATATTAGATCATGAGAGTACAAGCATATCAAAAAAAGAACTAGCAAAACTTGTAGCAGTAGTACCTCAAGAGTTTAATATTGAATACGAGTTTACAAATTTAGATATCGTCATGATGGGCAGAAATCCTCATATAGATCGAAAACATAAGAAAACTTCAAAGGATTTTGAAATTGTACAAGAAGCTATGGAAATGACCAACACATGGCGTTTTAAGGATGCATTGTTTAACGAGTTAAGCGGTGGTGAGCGTCAAAGAGTAGTCGTGGCTAGAGCAATCGCTCAACAAGCGAATCTAATACTACTAGACGAGCCTACTTCTCATTTAGATGTCCATCATCAATTAGAAATCATGGAATTGATTCATAAACTTAAAGAGAGTAGAGGGGTTACTGTAGTAGCTATTCTTCATGATATTAATTTAGCAGCTCGATTTAGCGATCGGCTAATACTTCTTAACAAAGGAAAAGTTTTAGCAGAAGGAAGTCCTGATGAAGTTATCCATGAAAAATATTTATCTCAACTGTACAAAATGGAAATGATTATTCGAGAAAATAAGATTATCGGCAAAAGAGAAATTGTGCCTCTTCGAGTTATCAAAGAAAAGGTGGATAAACAAGATACAAGAGTACACATACTTTGTGGTGGAGGCTCAGGAGAAGAAATTTTAGAAAGATTTAATTCTCTCGGAATGATCTTATCTGCAGGCATACTTAATAAAGGGGATAGCGACTGGGAGATGTGCAGAATATTAAATATTCCTGTAGTAGACGCCCCACCTTTTTCTGCAATGACGAAAGAACAAGGACAATTAAATTTAGAAATGCTACATCAGGCCGATTATGTTCTCGTCAGCAATATGCCTTATGGAAACGGTAATCTAATTAACTTAGAAATTTTAAAAGATGTAGATAAACCTATTTATTTTATAGAGAAAAATGGGCAGTATGATTATACAGAGGGTAAGGCAACAAAAATTATAGATGAACTAAAGAAAAAGAATAATTTTTATGTTATAGACCATTATGAAAAATTCTTAAGTAATTTTAATTTGGAGAGTAAAAGATGAAAAAAAAGAATATTATGTTTCAAGGCACGGGTTCATCAGTAGGAAAGAGCATTTTAACAGCTGGCGTATGTAGAGTACTGAAAGATATGGGCTATCATGTAGCACCTTTTAAATCTCAGAATATGGCTCTTAATTCCTTTATAACAAAAGATGGAAAAGAAATGGGCAGAGCTCAAGTAGTACAGGCAGAAGCAGCAAGAATTGAGCCTATGGTAGAAATGAATCCAATTCTATTAAAACCATCTTCAGATGTTGGGTCCCAAGTAATCGTCATGGGAGAGGTATATCAAAATATGACGGCAACAGAATATCATAAGAATAAGCCCAAGTTTAAGAATATCATCAAAGAGGCTTATGATAAATTAGCAGAAGAATATGATGCTATTGTAATTGAAGGTGCAGGAAGTACAGCTGAAATCAATTTACGAGAAAACGATTTAGTCAATATGGGAATGGCAGAAATGGTAGATTCTCCAGTTGTTCTCATTGGAGATATTGATCGAGGTGGTGTTTTTGCCTCTATATATGGCACATATATGCTGCTAGAAAAAGAAGAACAAGCGAGAATGAAAGGCTTTGTTATTAACAAATTTAGAGGAGATGTAAAACTTCTAGAGCCTGGAATCAAGATGTTAGAGGATAAAATAAATATCCCTTGTCTTGGGGTTATTCCTTATTTTACACTACATATTGATGATGAGGATAGCGTTTCCCTTAGATTATCTTATCAGGCGAAAAAAGATATCGTAGTAGGAGTTCTCCGATTGCCCCATATTTCAAACTTTACAGATTTTACGCCTTTTGAAATGGATGAAGATGTAGAAGTCAAGTATATAAAATCTGCATTGGATTTTAAAGACATTGATTTACTGATCATACCGGGCAGTAAAAATACCATTGAAGATATGGTTTATTTAAATAATACAGGCATGACGAAAAAGATTTTAGAGCATCATAAAAAAAGTAAACCGATTATTGGAATATGTGGTGGTTATCAAATTCTAGGAAGTGGAATCATAGATGAAGGTAATAATGAATCCTCCGTCCTCAAGACAAATGGTCTTGGCTTATTAAATACAAGCACCATAATTTCTAATAAAAAAAGAACAGTGCAAGTAGAAGGAACCATTGATATCTCTTTTATGGGAGAAAAACTAAAAGCAGATGTAAAAGGCTATGAAATTCACATGGGTGTTACGAAGTTTAACGAAAGCCATCAACATTTTGTACATTTGCAAGAAGGTCACATGGATGGGGCGATTAACCAAGAAGAAAATGTACTAGGAACTTATTTGCACGGTATTTTCGATAACGATAAATTCAGAAAATTTCTCTTAGACAATATCCGTAGACAAAAGGGAATCGAAACAAAAGACCAAACACTATCCTTCGAAGAATTCAAAGAAACCCAATACGTAGAATTAGGAAAGATTATAAAAGAGCATTTGGATGTTGAGAAGATTTTGGAGATTATGAGTGAGTTTTGAGTAATACTTGATTGAGTTATAATTATATAGGTTTGAATCAGTTGAAGGCTAAAATTTTTTAGTTGAACGGGAAGATCTTTAATGAATAATGAAAATTGAACATTGAACAGTACAAATATGCGACTCCTGTTGCCTTTTGAATTGTTCATTATTCATCGTTCATTGTTCACTATTCATTGCGACATAAGTCGCATATTTGCGAAAGGAGCACATATATGGGACGTATTACATTTATTACTGGAGGTGCTCGTAGCGGTAAGAGCACTTATGCAGAAAGAATCGCTAAAGAGAGCAATAAACAAATTGCCTATATTGCAACTTCTATACCTTTTGACGATGGTATGAAGAGCCGAATAAAAAAACATAGGGCCCAAAGACCAAAAGAATGGGCTACTATTGAAAAATATCGCAATTTCAATGAGGTCGTTGAGCTACAAGATTATCAAGAAGCAGATATACTATTAGTAGATTGTGTTACAGTTATGATCAACAATCTCATGTTTTACTCTGGCTTAGATTTTGATACATGTGAAGTAGAAGAAGTAGATGTATTAGAAAAAGAAATCATTGAAGAGGTAAAAAAACTCTTGGATTTATCTCATGAGAAAGACATGATCATCGTAACAAATGAATTGGGCATGGGTTTAGTACCTGCTTACAAAATGGGTAGTTACTATAGAGATATAGTTGGAAGAATCAATCAGTATATTGCATCTAGGGCCGATGATGTATATTTTATCGTCAGTGGACTACAGATGAAGATTAAATAAGGTGATGATCTTGTGAGAAAATTCTTTATAGCCTTAAGTTTTTATACTAGGCTACCAATACAAATTAAATCGGAAGTTAGTGAAGAAGATTTTTATTCCTCTATGAAGTTTCTACCTGTAGTAGGTCTGGTAATAGGTCTTGTTTTATATGCTTTATGGTATCTATTAAAAGACGTAGAAGGGCAAGTTAGCGCCTTTCTGCTGGTATTTTTGTACATATGGCTTACTGGCGGGCTTCATATTGATGGATTTATGGATACATTAGACGGAGTACTCAGTAACCGGAGTAGGGAAGAAACTTTAGAAATTATGAAGGATAGTCGGGTGGGAGCATTTGGTGCAATTGGACTATTGCTTTTAGTATTAGGCTATTTTATTTCTTATCAATTTGTGGACGGATATGCTATTATCATTGCCCCCATAATTGGAAGGACAGGAGCCCTTTTTTCTGCATCTTTTAGTGAGTCTGCAAGAAAAGGCAATAGCTTAGGTAAAGGATTTATGGAGCGAATGGGTAGGAAGGAGAGAGTTTTTGGTCTTATTTTCTCGACAATAATCATCTTATTATTTGATTTCTTTTATCTTATTCCATTTGCCCTGTGTATGCTCATGAGTGCTTATTTTATAAAGTACTTTAAGAATAAATTAGGCGGAATGACAGGGGATACCGTAGGCATGATGATCGAGTTAAATCAAATTGTCTTTCTTTTTGTATCTTATCTCACATGGTATTTCGTCGGTTAATAAGTGGTAAGGAGGAATTGTAATGGAATTTATCTTAGTTCGCCACGTAGAAACTACTGGAAATTACGAAAATAAATTTGTAGGTATTACAGAAGTAGAGTATACAGAAAGAGGAAAAGAACAATTTGTTCAACTAACGGATGCTTTAAAAGAATATAAAGTGGATCAGATTTATTCAAGTCCTATTTCTCGGGCATTAAAGATAGCAAAAAAAGTTGGAGAAGATACTTTAACAGATGTAAAAGTAATTAGTGAACTGTCGGAGATGAACTTTGGAATATTTGAAGGTTATCATTTCCAGGACATTCTTAAGGAGTATAAGGAACATTGGGACGATTGGCAAAAAGACTACTTAAATTATCACATCCCAAAAGGAGATAGCCTTCAATCCTTTCACAATAAAGTAATCTCTTTTATCGATACCATAAAAGAAGAAGAAGGTTCATGTATGATTGTATGTCACGGAGGTACGGTACAAAGCATCATGACTCATCTTTTAGACTTACAGGTTCTTGACCGCTGGCATTTTCACGTACCCCTAGCAGGAATTGTAGAGATTTCTTATACAGAGGGTTATGGCATGCTAAAGACTTTGACAAGTGCGGCAAAATAAAAAGAGCGCGAAATTTCGCGCTCTTTTTATTTTGCCAGCGATCAGCCACCAGCCACCAGCTACTAATAGTAGCCGTAAAGTCCTTTAAGAGAAAAGTCTTACACTTAGAATTAGCTACTATTAAGTTGTTTTTATCTACAGGGGGGGTGAAGTTTTGACCCATGAGACTTGACCCTAGAGGACTGGTGACTGGTGCTAGTGACTAATCGCTGATTTTTGTAACACTTAACCACATAAATTTATATATTAATATTAAGTTGTTACAGGAGGTACATATATGAATTATGAGATGATTGACTGTATTGACGCAGGGACACCCTATTGTCCTTGTCATTTGGCGGAAACCAATGAATGTATCCTTTGTTCACAATTACAAGGAAAAGAATTTTGTGATTGCAAGAATTGGAAGGGGACTTGTATTTATCAGGAACTCATTTGGAATAACAATGAGTCTAAAGCGGAGCGAGAAACGTATAAAGGTGTAATTGTTCAGAAAAGGGAAATAGAAAAGGGCTTAGTAGAATTTGTGATTGAAACAAATCACCAATTGTGCAAACAACTGTGTTCTCCTGGTAGCTATGCGTTCTTAAGGACACCAGAAACTACAGAATACTTTGATGTTCCTATATCCATCGTAGAGAGTGATATTCAAAAGAATAGGCTTCTTATGATTATTGAGATTGAGGGAATTAAGACAAAAAAAATTTATGAGAAAGAAGAAGGAGATACATTACTAGTAAAGGGTCCATTTTGGAATGGGGTTTTAGGTTTAAAGAATGTAGGAACTTGTAAAAACAAAAATGTCCTTTTAGTAGCTCGGGCTATTGGATTGGCTCCAATGATTCCAGTACTCAAAAAACTCTACAGACAAAACAATAATATATCCCTCGTAATAGACAAGGGAAAATACGAAGATGTATTTATCAAAGATTTTTTGCGTAAATATCCTTGTAATGTATTAGAGATAGAAACTCTTTATAAAGGTGATTTAACCCAGGGTTTTGGGGAAAAACTAGAAGATTTTATTGGAAATCATAAGGTAGGGCATATTCATATTTCTGGGCCAGATATATTGATTCTACAGATATTAAAAAATATTAATGGGAGAACGAAAACATCTTGCTGTAATAATGCAAAAATGTGCTGCGGTCAAGGGGTCTGTGGAGCGTGCACCACAAGATTCGAAGGACACGTAGTAAAAAGATTATGCAAATTACAAACAGACCCAGAATATATTTTTGAAGGGAGAAGAAATATATGAAAGTTGTAATAATAGGTGGTGGATGGTCTGGCTTGGCAGCTGCAATAACGGCAAAAAAAGCAGGTGCAGATGTAGAAATTTATGAAAAGACAGATTTAGTCCTAGGTTTAGGTAATATTGGCGGTATTATGAGAAATAACGGAAGGTATACCGCAGCAGAAGAATTGATTGCATTAGGTGCAGGAGATTTGATCTCTATAACAGATAAAGCTACAAGACATAAAAACATCGATTTTCCAGGTCACGAACACGCTTGGTTATATGATATAAATATTATAGAGCCTATGGTAAAAAAATATGTGGAAAACATGGGCATCAAAATTTTCCTTAAAACTAGAGTTATTGATGTAAAAAAAGAAGAAGATCATATCGTAGGAATTGTCTTATACGATGGAAGTTTTGTCTCTGGAGATGTATTTATAGAAACTACAGGCTCTACTGGACCTATGGGCAATTGTCTTAGGTATGGAAATGGCTGTTCTATGTGTGTTCTCAGGTGCCCTGCATTTGGCCCTAGAGTAAGTATTAGTTCAAGAGCTGGAGTCCCTGATTTACAAGGGGAAAGAGAAGAAGATATTTATGGCGCTTTTAGCGGATCTTGTAAGCTTGGAAAAGAAACTTTATCACCAGAAATTATAAGACAATTAGATGAGACAGGAGTGGTTGTTCTAAAGGTTCCACCAGAAGATATAAACTTGGATAAATTGAACCAAAAGGTATGTCAGCAATACGCATTAAAAGAATTTGCTGAAAACGTGGTTTTATTAGATACAGGTCATGCTAAACTGATGACTTCCTATTATCCTCTTGAAAAACTTCGAAAAATTAAAGGCTTAGAAAAAGCACAGTATATGGATCCATATGCAGGCGGAAAAGGAAACTCTATCCGTTATCTTTCTGTAGCGCCCAGAGAAAATAATATGAAAGTAGCTGGATTAAATAATCTTTTCTGTGCAGGTGAAAAATCAGGTTTGTTTGTCGGTCACACGGAAGCCATATGTACAGGATCTCTTGCAGGT
Source organism: Alkalibaculum bacchi (assembly GCF_003317055.1). Taxonomy (NCBI): domain Bacteria; kingdom Bacillati; phylum Bacillota; class Clostridia; order Eubacteriales; family Eubacteriaceae; genus Alkalibaculum; species Alkalibaculum bacchi. The sequence goes on along the minus strand of NZ_QNRX01000002.1, from coordinate 64,161 downwards.
CACAATGCAGTCAGATGGCATCTTGGAATGCCTCTTCTTATCTTACCAAGAAGCATAGCAATTGGAGATTTACTAGCTTATGAAAGTGAAATGACGAACACTGTTGAAGGAAAAAGAAAGAGATATACATTTGCAGGTGCGGGTTATTTTAATAGAATGAAGGAATTAGGCTTATATAGCATTAATAGTGAAGAGATTAGCAGTAGAGTGAAGAAATCAAATTTAGAAAATATTTTTGCTCAAAGATTAGTGTAGCATAAGATATTATTTTATAGAATTATCACTATAGCGAACACCATGTGCATAAAACATTTATTAAATATTATAATAAAAATAGTAAGGTCGCCTTTGGGTACCTTATTGTTTTTATTTTTTTGAATATTTTATATATAAACTTTATAATGATATAAATAAGATCTAAGTTTTAAGTTCTAAGTTGTATATAAAACCATCTAAACAAATACTTTAACTTAGAATTTACTACTTAAAACTAAATTAGGGGGTATTGCTATGGTAGATATAACGGATATATTAGAAAATGCAACTGTCGACCTATTATTTCGTTTTAAAGAAGAGTCACCAAATCTAATAAGTTTAAATCGTAATAATTTTTCAGATATTATAAAGGCAGCAGATCGTCAAGGACAATTAAAGGATACGGAAATCGATATGTATCTACGAATGCTTTCAGATGAAGATTTTATATCTCTTATTGCGCCAGCAATTGAAAAAGGACAATTCCAATGGATAAAAGAAGAGAATTACAGTTTATTAGTTGAGGATTATACACCTTCTAAGAAAAAAGATTATTTATTTATAAATGAAAAATATTTGACTAGGTTATTAATTAAAACATATATAAGGTACGAATGGGTTTTAAAAGCAATGGCTATAGATTATGCAAAATACCTTGATGGAGATTTGATGGAAACCTATAAAGAGTATTTTGAAAATAATAATCGAGTAATCGAGTTGATTCTATTAGAGGGCTATTACGACGAGAGCGCAAATCACTGGAAAATAGATTTGGAACACAATATTTTAATCTATTCCTTTGGCAAAAAGGAAGTGATTTGGACAAAGGGAGAAGCAGAAAATCGATTTGAAGAGTTGATTTAGTAGAGCGCGGAAAGCTGACAGCGGAACTTTGTAGGTGATATAGAATTCAAAATGCAAAATGCAGGATTAACTTTACACTTCATTGCAGCCCTTTGCTTGTCATTCTGAGGATCGTAGCGACGAAAAATCTGTAGAAACTAGCTTGTCGCCACTTAGAATCAAAAGGGCTCAAAATTGGAAAAAGTCATTAGCTGTATTTTTGACCCATAAGGTATGACCCAAAACACTGATCGCTACCAGCTGGTTGCTGGTGGCTTATTTTTCAGCTTTCTGCTTTCAGCCCATTCAAAAAAGATTCGCAACGAGATGAAACGCTAAAAAAATTAGTTCGCATACTTTATACAGTGGAGGTATTATTATGAGGATGTATGATATTATTCTGAAGAAACGAGAAGGGGGAGAGCTTTCAACGGAAGAAATCAATTATTTTGTAAAAGAGTACACCAAGGGAACCATACCCGACTATCAAGCATCTGCTCTATTAATGGCTATATTTTTAAAAAAGATGTCCCGTAGAGAAACAGTTGATTTGACTAAAGCGATGATGAACTCAGGAGATGTTTTGGATTTATCTCAAATAGAAGGGGTAGTTGTGGACAAACATAGTACAGGAGGAGTAGGGGACAAAACTACTTTGATTTTAGCACCATTAATCGCTTCTTGTGGTATACCCATGGCTAAGATGGCAGGTAGAGGACTAGGCCATACAGGAGGCACAATTGACAAATTAGAGTCTATAGAAGGATTTAATACTCAAATGTCAGAAGAAGATTTCATCCAACAAGTAAATAAAATAGGCGTAGCCATATCAGGTCAAACAGGTGATTTAGCACCAGCAGATAAGAAAATATATGCATTAAGGGATGTAACAGCAACTGTAGATAATCTATCCCTTATTGCTAGTAGTGTAATGAGTAAAAAATTAGCCTCAGGAGCACAGGGAATTCTCTTAGATGTTAAGATGGGGAATGGCGCTTTTATGAAGTCAGAAGAAGATGCTGTAGAATTAGGAAAGATAATGATCGATATTGGCACAAATATGAGCAAGGACGTAGTAGCAATCATATCTGATATGGAACAGCCTTTAGGTAGGACTGTGGGAAATGCCATAGAAGTCAAAGAGGCTATTGAAGTCCTACAAGGTGGAGGTCCAGAGGATCTAGTAGAATTGTGTCTTGTATTAGGCTCAGAACTTCTACTATTAGCAGGACTTAATGTAACACGTGAAGAAGCTAGAAATCTTATTAAAGAGAAAATCAAGAGCAGAGAAGCTTTTAGAAAGTTCGTAGAGCTTGTTAAAGCACAAGGGGGAAAAGAAGAACAAGTACTTCATCCTGAAACATTGCCTAAGGGAAAATACGAAATAAAGTTTATTTCAGATAATACTCAGTACATCGCTCATATAGAAGCAGAAAAAGTTGGCTCATGTGCTTTACTATTGGGCGCTGGGAGAGAAAATAAAGAAAGCAAAATCGATTTAGGTGTTGGGATTTACTTAAACAAAAAAGTTGGCGAACAAGTAAACAAAGGTGAAGCTATTGCTACAATTTACGCCAATGATGAAGAAAGAGGAAAACAAACAATAGAAAAACTAAAAACATGTTATCAGTACTCTGATACACCAATAGAAGAAAGAAAGCTTATTTATGGCATATACGATAAAAGTAATGTAAAGTAAAGGTCTAAGATTATTGTAAGCAACTAAAGGGGAAACGTACGTACTCGAAGTAAAGCTACCAGCGTCCAGGGACCATCCGCCAGTACTAAGGCAGTAGTGTTCTTATGTAGTCATCGTGAGCGCAAGCGAAGGATCTTAGACCTTAGAGCTTGACCTTAGTAAGATTTATCTATTGTAAAATATTATTTTGATTTAGAAAGTTGATGGTCAAAACTTAAAATTATTCAGCTACCAATGGTAGCTAAAATACTAAAAGCTGAACGCTGATTGCAAATTATATTTGCTTTTACTTAGAACATAGAACTTAAAACGTAGAACGAAAGCGCGAAGCGCTTTCTAAGAAAGGTGTATTCGCAATGAAAATAACAGAACTAAAGCCACAAAAGAATGGAACATTTTATAATCTCTTTGTTGATGGAGAATTTTTGTGTTCTGTAAATGATGAACTCATCTTTTTACATCACTTGTCTGTAGGAAAGGAAATAGATAAAAAAGAACTTATAGAAATTCAAAAACAGGCAAATTTAAAAAAATCTTATAATTTAGCAATAAAATATTTGGGTTTTCGAATGAGAACAGAACAAGAGGTAGAAAATTATCTTTTAGGCAAAGATTTTGATGAAAATACAATTCAAATAACTCTAGACAAACTAAAGGATTACAAGTTTGTCAACGATGCTCAATACATTAAAACATATATAAAAGGTAAAATTAATGAAGGACAATCTAAGAACAAAATTAAGTATTATCTCATAAAAAAGGGTTTAGAAGAAGAATCAGTTATTGCACAATTGCAATCATGCTATCCACACGATTTAGAGATATATCACTTAGAAAAACAAATGGAAAAAGCTACTGATAAATACAATCAACTGCCTTATCGGGACAAGGTGGCAAAAATCAGCCAATATTTTCTACAAAAAGGCTATCAATCAGAAGATATAAGGACAGTAAGTAACAAGATTATTTCCCGGGAAACAGAATTCGACCAAGTATTTATGGATCGACTCGAAAAATTGGGGAACAAGTACATAGAAAAGTACAAAAGAAAGAATCTAAGTGACCGAGAAGTTCGACAAAAAACCATGGAAGCTTTGTATCGCAAAGGATATGATGTAGATGTGATTAAAAAATACCTTAGTTCTGTAGATTTATATGATTAATAATATGCAGAAAGTGGAAGGCCGAAAGCGGAAAAAACCGTGCTATCAGCGGTCCAGTAATCAGCCATCAGATTTGAGCATTCCTTTTGGGTCAAACAATGGTGCTTTCGGCACTTAAAGAAAGGTCCGCGAAGCGGACCTAAGATAACTACTTAAAGAGGATTAAAAGCTAAAATGAATATTGAAAAATGAACACTGAACATTGAGCAGTACAAATATGTCACTTTTGGGTAAATCTCTCATGTGCATTTCATTGTTCATTATTCATTATTAATTATTCATTGCGACGTAAGTCGCATATTTGACCACCTGACCACCTTGTTTAATTCTTAAAACTATGAATCGGAGCAGGTATTCTGCCACCCCTATTGATAAAGTCTTCTGAACTAAATTTATGAACAGCCATAATAGGTGCATAGCCTAAAAGTCCACCGAATTCCACTGTGTCTCCAACGGTTTTACCGTGTACAGGAACGAGGCGAACTGCTGTTGTCTTGTGGTTAATCATACCAATTGCTGCTTCATCCGCAATAATAGCGGAAATTGTCGATTCCGGAGTGTCTCCAGGGATTGCAATCATATCTAATCCTACAGAACATACACTTGTCATGGCCTCTAATTTGTCAAAAGTTAATGCTCCATTTAAAACAGCTTGAATCATTCCTTCGTCTTCGCTGACTGGAATGAATGCTCCACTTAGTCCGCCAACAGAAGAAGAGGCCATAATTCCACCTTTTTTCACTGCATCATTAAGCATTGCAAGGCATGCAGTTGTGCCATGGGTGCCACAAGCTTCTAAACCTATCTCTTCTAAAATTCTTGCAACACTGTCTCCAATTTCTGGAGTTGGAGCTAAGGACAAGTCTAATATGCCAAAGGGAACTCCAAGTCTAGAAGAAACTTCTTTTCCAACGATTTGACCTGCCCTAGTAATTTTAAAGGCAGTCTTTTTTATATTCTCAGCTACGATATCTAGTGGAGCACCTTTATCTTTTTCTAATGCAGATTTTACTACACCTGGTCCACTGACGCCCACATTGATGACGACCTCTGGTTCTCCTACACCATGATAAGCTCCAGCCATAAAAGGATTGTCGTCTACAGCATTAGAAAATACGACGAGCTTTGCACAACCAATAGAATCTCGATCTTTTGTGAAATAGGCAGTGTCCTTTATGATTTTACCCATAAGCTTTACTGCGTCCATATTGATACCCGCTTTTGAACTAGCTAAATTAACAGAGGAGCAGACTCTCTCTGTTTCACTTAGAGCTTCAGGTATAGAATGAATGAGAATTTCATCGCCTTTTGCAAAGCCCTTTTGAACTAATGCGGAAAATCCACCAATAAAATTTACACCTACTTCTTCAGCAGCCTTGTCCAAGGTTTTGGCAAAAGCAGTGTAATTTTTGTCATCACTAGCAGCTGCGATAAGAGCTATTGGTGTAACAGAGATTCTTTTGTTAATAATTGGAATACCAAACTCTGTTTCAATTTCATTGCCAACTTTAACGAGGTTTTTAGCATAATTCGTTATTTTGTCGTAAATCTTTTGTCTAGCGCGCTCACCACTAGAATCGATACAATCTAACAAAGAAATCCCCATGGTAGTCGTTCGTATATCTAAATTTTCTTCTTCTATCATTCGAAGTGTTTCAAAAATATTACTGTAAAAGCTCACTAAATTACCCTCCTTAAATATTATGCATGGACTTGAATAAGTCTTCTAGCTGTACTTTTATAGACAATCCAATTTCTTCTCCTAATGCCTCTAAAGAATCCTTTAATTCTTTAAAATCACAATCCATATTTGAAAGATTGACCATCATCATCATAGTAAAATAATTCTGCATAACCGTTTGGCTAATATCCTCTACATTGACCTTTTTCTCTGCTAGTACCTTTGTAACATTGTAAATAATTCCTACCTTATCTTTCCCGATAACTGTAATAACACCTTTCATATGAAAGCACCTCCATGAATTTTCGCTAGTTGACGTCTACTAGCTTTCTGTATTTCTCATAAGTTAGAAACTTAGTGATAACTTGTTAATATGCTGAAAGCTGAATGCTGAAAGCGGAACTCTGACCGCGATGGGCTAATAAATATGAGATACTTTCCGCTTTCAGCCAAAAAGAAAATGAGACCGAAGTCTCAAAGAAAAAGTAAATTTAAATTTTAAGTTAAAATATACTTTTGTCTCTGTCCTTTTACCTGAGAGTTTTAACCATAATATGGCTTTATCCCCTTCGGTGCTTTTAGAAGTCTCTCCAGAGTCCTGTCCATTAACGAAAGTTACCCGTTAATTTCACCCAGCTAGTATGTAGTTATTTGTAGAATAATGAATTATATTTATAACTATAGCATTGGACGAAGAAAATGTAAATTCATTTTCTGAATTTGTAAACCCTATCGTGGAAAGCAGATAAATCAGCCATCAGCAACCAGCCGTCAGCGTTCAGTTTTTTGGGTCATACCTCACGCGTCAAAAGGACAGCTACAAGTTATCAGTACTGTGATAACAGTTACGTTGCAACGGTGAGGCACCGTTCCCAACTTTATCTCGTCTGAAGGCCAGTATACTTTCATAGCCAACTAATTACTTTTTCCAATTTTACAACATACCAACATTTCAACTTAAAAGTTCTGCTTTCCGCTTTCAGCATTCCGCTGATTAAGGTTTTCTCATCCAACCGTCCAACCATTTCACTTTATGTCTTTTAAGGTTTTGATTTTTGTTTTTTGGTTTTGCTTACCACCTGACCACCTCATACCACCTTATCACTTGACCAAAGAAATTCCTTTATATATAATATACCAATAGTATTTTCTAGGAGGAATTACAATGATTTGGACGGAAATAAAGATAAAGTCTACTCCAGAGTCAGAAGAAGCAATATCTAATATTCTTTATGAAGCTGGTGCAGATGGAGTAGTAATAGAGTCACCAAACAATTTATCTATATTAAAGAACAAAGAAGTACTATGGGATTATATAGATGATGATTTAATAAACATGGATCCAGAGGTTTCTATAATTAAAGGGTATATAAATGAAACGGAAAATGTAAAGGAAGCAATTGCTCAGATTAAAAAAAGGATTGATCAATTGCCTTCTTTTGGTTTGAATACGGGAAATGTAGAAACTACAATTACAGAAGTGGATCAAGATGATTGGGAAAATTCGTGGAAACAATATTACAAACCTACTTTAATAGGACAACATTTTATCATAAAACCAAGTTGGGAGCCCTATATATCGCAGGAAGGTGATCTGATTATAGAAATGGATCCTGGTATGGCCTTTGGATCAGGTTTACATGAGACAACTCAACTTTGTATCATCAATTTAGAAAAACACGTAAAAGAAGGAGATATAGTCTTTGATATAGGCTGTGGATCAGGAATATTATCTTTGGCTGCAGCAAATCTCAATTGCAAAAAGGTAATAGGAGTAGACGTAGATTCTCTAGCAGTACAGGTAGCTAAGGAAAATGCAATTCACAATCGTTTAGATAAAATTATCGATGTTCGTCAAGGTGATCTTCTAGACGTAGTAGATGAAAAAGCAGATGTAATAGTAGCCAATATTCTAGCGGAAGTCATTGTAAAATTAGCAGATCAAATAAAGCCTTGTTTAAAGGAAAATGGAATCTTCATTTCTTCAGGTATCATACTAAGTAAAGTAGAATTAGTAGTAGATAGTCTTCTAAGTAATGGTTTTGAAATAATTGAAGTTCAACGAATGGGAGAATGGGCGGCAATAATGGCTCAATATAAGGGATAAAATGCATCGTTTTTTTATAGAAGATCATCAAATTGTAGACGAGCAAGTATATATTAGTGGTGAAAATCATGAACATATGACCAAGTCTTTGCGCGTGAAAATAGGCGAAAAGGTAGAGCTGAGCAATGGAAAGGGTTTAGAATATATAGCCACAGTACAAGAAATAGACAAAAATCAAGTCTTATTAGAAATCATAGAAAAAACTACAAATTCTTCTGAAATGCCAGTTAAAATAACCTTATACCAAGGTCTTCCTAAAGCTACAAAAATGGATTTAATTGTACAGAAGACAGTTGAATTAGGTGTGACAAATATTGTGCCAGTGATTATGGAGCGGACGATTGTAGAAATGGATAAAAAGGCTAATAAGAAAATCGAACGATGGCAAAAAATTTCAGAAGAGGCAGCAAAGCAGTCTAAGAGAGGCATTATTCCCATAATAAAGCCTGTTGTAAAGCTAAAAAATATAGATAAAGAATTTGAAAAAAATGATTTGAATCTTATAGCTTATGAAAATGAAGATGATAGCAATTTAAAAAAAATTTTAGAGGCACATAATAAAGTACAGAAAATAGGCGTATTAATCGGACCAGAAGGCGGCATATCCGAAAAAGAAGCTCAGTATTTAAAAGAACTTAAAGCAAAATCCATTTCCTTAGGGAAAAGAATACTTCGAACGGAAACAGCCGGCATGGCTGCACTTTCTATGCTAGTTTATCATTTTGAATTATAAGGTGGTTAGGTGGTCAGGTGGTCAGCAAAAACTTAAAAACTAAAGATTCTTCGGCTAAAGCCTCAGAATGACAAAGAAGGAGCTAGAGCTAAGAGAATAAGCTAGAGCCAAGAGAATGAGCATTGGCAATTAAAGTCTCACAGCACCAGCCCTACCTAATACCCTAGTCATTCTGAGCAAAGCGAAGAATCTTTCAAAACAGCCACCACTGGTGGCTAAATTTCAGCTTTCCGCTTTCAGCATTCCACGCATTTAAGAGAAAAGGAGAATTTATATAGATGAAAACCGCCGCTTTTCATACATTAGGTTGTAAAGTAAATACCTATGATACTGAATCGATGATGGAATTATTTGAAAAAGCAGGTTATGAAATAGTGAGTTTTGAGGAACAAGCAGATGTTTATATCATTAACACTTGTACAGTAACAAATGTAGGTGATAGAAAGTCTCGTCAGATGATACGAAAGGCAAAGAGAGTAAGTCCTCAAGCTATAGTAGCTGTAACAGGTTGTTATGCTCAAACATCTCCTGAAGATCTAAAAAAGATTCCAGAAGTCAATATTATTATAGGCAATCAAGATCGAAATCGAATTGTCCAATTAGTAGAAGAAAAAAAGGTATCTGGTCACAATATAGATATTGTACAAGATATTATGAAGACAAAAGAATATGAAGAATTAAAAATATCTAAGGTAAAAGATCATGGGAGAGCCTTTATAAAAGTTCAAGAGGGTTGCAATAATTTTTGCTCTTATTGTATTATTCCTTATGCCAGAGGTCCAGTAAGGAGCAGGAGTATAGAGAATATTCTTGAAGAAGGCAGGCAAATAGCAGGACAAGGTTATAAAGAAATCGTCATAACGGGTATTAATGTATCTTCTTATGGTAGAGAATTAGAGGGTGTTACTTTAATTGATGTGCTAAAAGGTTTAAATAAGATAGAAGGTATAGAGCGTATTCGTCTTGGCTCCTTAGAACCTATGTTGTTAGACGAAGAGTTTATTATGGGTTTAGAAGATATCGATAAATTGTGTGACCACTTCCACTTATCTTTACAAAGCGGAAGTGATGAAGTACTAAAGAAAATGAATCGTAAATACGACACAAAAACGTATAAAACCATTATAGATAATATTAGAAAAGTTTTTCCCCAAGCATCTTTGACCACAGATATAATGGTAGGATTTCCAGGAGAGAGCCATGAAAACTTCAGAGAAAGCTACGAGTTTATTGATCAAATTGGCTTTAGTAAACTCCATGTATTTAAATATTCAAAAAGGCAAGGTACTCCTGCGTCAAAGATGGATAATCAAATACCGGAGTCTATAAAAGAAGAGAGAAGTAAAGAAATTATTCAACTTTCTGACAAATTGGAAAAAAGGTATTATAAACAATTTTTGGGTAAAAAAATGACTGTATTGATTGAACAAAGCTCAAAAGAAGATTATAATATTTATCAGGGACATACTACAAATTATATATTGGTAAAAATACAGAGTAATAAAAATATGATCAATCAAACAATTCCTGTAGAGATTAAAGAAATACGTACAGGTTTTGTCAATGGAATCCATAAAGAATAGGAGATTTATATGGACGATTGTTTGTTTTGTAAAATTGCAAGTAAAGAAATTCCTGGCGAAATAGTCTATGAAGACGATAATGTAATAGCCATAAAAGACATTAATCCTCAAGCACCTATACATCTTTTGCTTATACCAAAAGAGCATTACGATTCCGTGCTTACCGTACCAGCTGGCAATGAAATCATCACCCAAATACACACTGTTGCAAATCGATTAGCCTTAAAGTTTGGCATAGTAGATACTGGATTTCGATTAGTAAATAATTGTGGTGAAGATGGAGGACAAACGGTACTTCACTTACACTATCATTTATTAGGTGGAAGAAATTTGGGTTGGCCTCCAGGTTAGAATTATTTGACATGATATAATTGTATATTATATAATAATAGTGTTAAATGCCCGCTATTACGATAGTAGCAATAACTCTAACAATCTGTTACATTAATGTAGTAGAGGGGAGGGTGGAAAATGTCTGAAGTAAAAGTTAAAGATGGTGAATCATTAGAGAATGCTCTACGCAGATTTAAGAAAAAAACAGCTAGAGCAGGTGTATTGTCTGAGGTTAGAAAAAGAGAACATTACGAAAAGCCTAGTGTTAAAAGAAAAAAGAAATCTGAAGCTGCTAGAAAAAGAAACACTAAAAAGTTTAGGTAAGAGGTGTTTACATGTCCCTCAAAGAGCAATTAGTCGCTGACTTAAAGCAGTCAATGAAGGATAAGGATACAATCGCAAAATCAGCCATCACATTAGTAAGAGCAGCAATACTTCAAGTCGAAAAAGATGAAAGACGAGAATTGTCTGAAGATGACATTATCGGCATCATTTCGAAACAAGTAAAGCAGCGAAAAGATGCGCTTATAGATTTTCAAAAAGCAAATAGGCAAGACTTAATCGATCAAACGGAAAGGGAAATCGAAGTTTTAACGGAATACCTTCCCCAACAATTAAGTGAAGAAGAACTAAAAGTCATTGTACTTGATGCGATAAATGAAGTTGGCGCAACCTCCATGAAAGATATGGGCAAAATCATGGGCATAGTAATGCCTAAGATTAAAGGCCGTGCTGACGGTGGAATGGTCAATAAAATAGTAAAAGAAAATCTGTAGTTTAAAAAAGTCCGAGAACTTGCGTTCTCGGACTTTTTTTAGCTATCAACCAGCAAAATGGCTACCAAAGGTAGCTGTAATGCTTTATGTATCTTGCTTATCATTTGTAGTCAATTAATCCCACCTCGCAATATTCTGTCTTCTGATTTATTTTATTTAATAAGAAGTTCTACTTATATACATTAAACAATGTGTGAATTATTGTGCAAATGCTACTACTAATTCTAAATGACCCGAAAGGAATGCAATAAACTAGTAGCTGATCGCTGATTGCTCATCATTGGCAGCTGCCAATGATGTTTAAGTCATATCTACAAATTCTTAAACATAAGATACCATATGGAGAGATACCATATGGAGGGGTTCTATGGGAAAAAAAGAGAAAATTGAAAATATAAAAGAAAATGTAAGTGATGCGTTAGAGTTACCAAAGGAAATCACCTTAAATCTGCCGAAAGTGACTATGGTAGGAAGTACACAAATTCGGATAGAAAATCATAAGGGTATAATAGAGTACAGTGAGAGTAAAATAAGAGTCAACTCCAAAATTGGCATTATCGTAATAACTGGCAAAAATCTGTTTATTAGAAATATCATTAAAGAAGAAGTGCTCTTAGAGGGGAAGCTTGAGAGTGTACAAATAGATGGATAGGAGGTGTTAACTTGATCATTGTTAAGTTATGGCATTATATTAGAGGTTATGTTATTATTAACATAAAAGGCAGACATCTTGAGAGATTAATCAATCTTATCCACCATAATAATATTTTGATCTGGGATATTTTTAGAATAAGCTCAGAGGAAATAAGCGCGAAAATAGAGATAGGGGATTACAAAAAAGTTTCTGAATTATCGGATCAGTTATCTTGTACTATTGAAATCATAAGAAAATCAGGAATGACATTATGGAAATGGAGAGTAAAAACGCGAAAAATTTTTGTCATAACTTCTTTTCTTGTCTTACTAGGCATTTGTTTTATATCTTCTTTAGTATTAACCGTCGATGTAATGGGTGATATCACTGTAGATAAAAATGAAATTATAGAGGATATAGCAAGTAGAGGTTTAAAACCTTGGAAATTAAAAGGTACTGTAGATATCGAAGAAATTAAAACATCTTTTTTAAACGATTATAAAAACTTTGAATATATAGATATTGAATTTAATGGGACGAAAGCTATTATTGATTTAGTAGAGGCAAAAAAGATAGAAAAAATATATGATAAATCCCTTCCTGTAGATCTTATAGCTAAAAAAGATGCTATTATTAAAGATATTCTAATTATCAACGGTACTGCTAATGTAGAAGTAGATCAAGAAGTGAAAAAAGGAGATTTATTAGTAAAAGGTGAAATAGTCACCTCTAAACAAAATGATGAAGGAGAAGAGATCTTTTTCAATCAGATTCACGCTAAGGCTAAGGTCATGGGTTTAGTAGATTATACAGAAAAATACGATATACGAAAATATAAAATGATTGATGAAGATCGCTATAAAATAAATAGAGTAATACATATCGGAGATTTAGTGATTAATTTCCTCGATAGCGACGAAAACTATTATTATCACAGCAGTGAAGAGGCAAATCTTCATATTTTTGATTTTAAACTTCCTGTTAAAATCAATAAAATAAAGTATTATGAAAAAGAAAACTGTGTTAATAAATCGAAAGAGGAATTAGAAGACGAAGTACAGGAAAAAGTAAAAAAGAAATACAGAGAAATTGGTCAAGTGCAGGATATACAGATTGTTTCTATTCAGGAAGAAAATAATATTAATAAATATGAGGTAAAAGTCCATGTACTTGAGGAAATAAGTGAGGAGCAGCTCCTCGATTAAAACACACTAAGGAGGAATCACTTTTTGTCAGATTATACAATAAGTATGACCATTGAAGATGGGGAACTACTAATGAAATTGCTAGGCCAATACGATGAAAACCAAAAAATAATTGAAGAACAAATGAATGTACACCTTGTATTTAGAGATGGAGATCTCAAAATTGTTGGTGAGCAGAAGAATACCGAGAATGCTAAACGAGCCATTGATAAAATGGTGCAAACCATTAAAGATAGCGGCCCAATCGACTCTCAAAAGGTATCTTATATTATTGAACTAGTAAAAAAAGATCATGAAAATGATTATGATAAATTGAGCGATATTATTTGCTATACTCATAAAGGGAAGCAAATTCGCTGTAAGACTTTAGGACAAAAAAAATATATTAAATCCATAGAAAAAAATGAAATTGTTTTTGGGATTGGACCAGCTGGTACAGGTAAGACTTACCTTGCCATGGCTATGGCTGTAAAGGCCTTTAAAAGAGAAGAAGTCAGTAGAATCATCTTAACTCGTCCAGCAGTAGAAGCTGGAGAAAAACTCGGCTTCTTGCCAGGAGACTTACAGGATAAAGTAGATCCATATCTAAGACCATTATACGATGCATTGTATGATTTAATTGGCGCAGAAGCCTATACTCGTTTTAGAGAAAAAGGATTAATTGAAGTAGCTCCATTAGCGTATATGAGAGGAAGAACTCTAGACGATTCCTTTATTATATTAGATGAGGCTCAAAATACAACCCCAGAACAAATGAAGATGTTCTTAACTCGTATGGGCTTTGGTTCAAAAGTAATCATAACAGGAGATATTACTCAAGTTGACCTGCCTATGGGCAAAGTTTCCGGTCTGACAAGAGCAGAAAAAATTCTAAAAGATATTAAGGGCATCGAGTTTATCTATTTAACAAAGGACGATGTAGTAAGACACCGAATTGTTCAGAAGATTATAGAGGCTTATGATAAATATGATAATGAACATTTATAAGGTGGTCAGGTGGTCAGCAAATATGCGACTACGTCGCAGTGAGCAATGAATATGGAACAATGAACAGTTAACAATGCAATAAGAAATTTACTATAAAGTCGCATATTTGTACTGTTCAATATTCAGTGTTTATTTTTCATTGTTCAATTTAATATTAAATTCTTATACAGTGAATTTATTTATAGTTAGCATGCAGAGATCCTTCGCTGCGCTCAAGAATGACAAAGCAGTAGCTAGGGTAAGACCCAAGAGACAGCTTTAACTAACTGCCTAGGTCATCCTGAGGAGCTTGCGACCAAGGATCTTACAGAACTAAATACTAATACTAGTTAACATAAATCAATTCAAAAAATATACGGGGTAACATTTGCTCGCCTTCGGGCGAGGTATGTTTTTGCTTACCATCTTGTCTTACTTAGAACTTACAACATAAAACTTAGAACTAACATGGAGGATTAATGGAATTATTTATCGATAATAGGTACGATATTGAAATAGATGAAGAGCTTGTTGCAAAATTAGAAAAATGTGCTCAGGAGTGTTTGAAGGTAGAGGAATTTCCTGATAATGTGGAAATTAGTTTGTCTTTAGTAGATAATGAAGAAATTCATCAATTAAATAAACAGTATAGAGGAAAGAACTCGCCTACTGATGTACTTTCTTTTCCTATGGTTGAAGATGATGATGACTTAGGTCAAGAGATGATTCTTTTAGGAGATATTATCATCTCTATTCCCAAAGCACAAGAACAAGCCATAGAGTATAGGCATAGTTTTGAAAGAGAATTGTGTTACCTTACAATTCATAGTATGTTTCACCTTTTAGGTTATGACCATATGGAAGAAGAGGACAAGCGAGTTATGAGGGGAAAAGAAAAACAAGTAATTAAAAACCTAAATATCTGTTAGTTGGTGTATATATGAAAAAATTAATATCTAGTTTTAAGTACGCTTTTCAAGGTATTCAATATGCCTTTACGACTCAAAGAAACATTAAAATTCATTTTGGAATAGGAATAATAGTGCTCCTTCTAGGTATTTACCTCAAACTGAGTTTATTACAATGGTGCATTTTATTTTTGACCATAAATATGGTTATTACAGCAGAAATGATCAATACAGCTTTAGAAAAGACAATTGATTTAGTTACAGAAGAATATAGGATTCTTGCAAAAATCGTCAAAGACGTAGCAGCTGGTGCAGTACTTATAAGTGCTATATTTTCTGTTATTATA
This sequence comes from Alkalibaculum bacchi, assembly GCF_003317055.1. Taxonomy (NCBI): domain Bacteria; kingdom Bacillati; phylum Bacillota; class Clostridia; order Eubacteriales; family Eubacteriaceae; genus Alkalibaculum; species Alkalibaculum bacchi. The sequence continues at coordinate 48,928 of NZ_QNRX01000002.1, read as the reverse complement.
GGGATTTTATTGTTTTATCCAAAAATCTTTGGATAAAACAGTGGAATGCGGAAAGTGAAACCAGAATGGAAAAAAATCATCTCGCTTATAGATGAGAAATTATAAAGATAGTACGTTAGCTTTTATCACTCATTAGGCCACTCTAAGTGGTTTGAATTTTTCCGTTTTCCGCTTTCCACTAGAGATTAATTGGGAATATCTACTTAGAGCTTATATTGTAATTAAGGAGGCAAATATGAACGAGCGATACACAGAATTAGTAAATGCGGCCATTGCTGCAAAGGAATTTTCTTATTCACCTTATTCACATTTTAGAGTAGGTGCTGCAATACTTTCTGAAGATGGACAGATATTTAAAGGTTGCAATATTGAAAATGTATCCTACGGAGCCACCAATTGTGCGGAGAGGACGGCTATTTTTAAGGGCGTTTCTGAAGGGGTAAAGTCTATAAAAGCGATTGCCATTACATCAGATGAAGAAGATTTCACCTATCCGTGCGGAATATGCAGACAAGTAATTTGTGAATTTGGAACAGAAGTTGATATCATACTAGTCAATAATAAGGGGGAAACTAGGATGAGTTCCATCGAAGAATTGTTGCCTAGTAGTTTTTCGAAGGAGACGCTACTGGATTAAAAAGCAGGTGGTCAGGTGGTCAGGTGGTCAGTAAAACCATATCTCGCCTATAGGAGAGTAAATGTTTTCCCGTCCAACGATCCAACCGCTTTTATAAAACTTAGAACTCAAACGGAGGAATATATGAATAAATTTAAATCAGGATTTATAACGATTATTGGGCGTCCTAATGTAGGGAAGTCTACATTGCTTAATAATATTATTGGGGAGAAGATGGCTATTATGTCGTCAAAGCCTCAGACTACGAGAAATACTATTCGGTGCGTTCACACTACAGAAGATTATCAGATGGTCTTCATCGATACACCAGGTATGCACAAACCTAAAAATAAATTAGGCGATTATATGGTGGATGTAGCTACTTCTACATTAAAAGAAGTAGATGTAGTACTTTTTCTTGTAGATGAACCAGGTAAAATGGGACCAGGAGACCAGTATATTGTCAATATCTTAAAAGATCTTAAAACAAAGAAGATTTTAGTAATCAATAAGGTGGACAAGATGAGCCAAGAAGAGCTTCTTGGTAAAATTGATGAACTTAAAGAGTATCATTTTGATGAGATTGTGCCCATCTCTGCAATTGATGGAAAAAATGTAGATACTTTATTAAATCTCGTATACAAATACATCCCAGAGGGTCCACAATATTTTCCAGAAGATACTATAACGGAACAACCTGAAAAAATTATTGTCGCAGAATTTGTTCGTGAAAAAGCCCTACAATTTCTCAAAGATGAAGTGCCCCATGGTATAGCTGTGGAGGTCATGAGCATGAAGGAAAGAAAAAATGGGGAATTATATGATATAGAAGTTAACATTTATTGTGAACGAAAAAGCCATAAAGGGATTATAATAGGTAAAGAGGGTAAAATGCTAAAGAAAATTGGTACTCGTGCCCGACAAGATATTGAAAATCTATTAGGGTGCAAAGTAAACCTGCAACTTTGGGTAAAAATACGTCCAGATTGGAGAGATAAAGACTTTGACCTGAGAGATTTAGGGTATAGGAAATAGAGGAATACAATGGAAAAAGTCTCTGGCGTAGTAATAAAAAGAACAGATCTAAGTGATAACGATGTAATTGTAACCATCTTCACAAAGGAAAAAGGAAAGATTCAGGCCATTGCAAAAGGCGCAAAAAAACCCAAAAGTCAGTATACAGGTACAACACAATTATTTTGTTACTCAAACTTTGTCTACTACCCTGGAAAATCGTTGGGTTATTTAAGCCAATCGGAATTAATTGAATCTTTTTATAAGTTGAGAAATAGTCTTGAAAAACTCTATTCTGCTACATATATAATAGAGATGATTAATGCAACCTTTTTGGAAAGTGAAAAAGACGAAAGAATCCTCAGCTTACTCCTTCATACACTCAGTTTATTGGCAAGCGACAAGACCAGAGATATAAGAACAGTACTATTGTCTTTTCAATTAAAATTTGTGGGATTTTTAGGTTATGTGCCTCATTTAAATCATTGTAGCCGATGTACGAAGGAATACGAAGAATACTATTTTTCAAAAAAAATTGGTGGTCTGATTTGCCCTAAATGCAAAGGAAACAGTACTTTTGAAAGAAAAATCAGCAGAAATGGTCTTGAAATACTAAAGACAATTCTATACTACGATATTACAAAAATCAGTCAGTTAATATTTAATGAAGAGCTGATGAAGTACTTAATTAAGCTAATGAATGATTATATTGTATATCACATCGATAAAAAGCTATATTCCTTTGAGTTCCTGGAGACAATATGAATAAGGTGGTCAGGTGATAAGGTGGTCAGGTGGTAAGGTGGTCAGGTGGTAAGGTGGTCAGGTGGTAAGGTGGTAAGGTGGTCAGCAAAAGCCAAAACCAAAAGCCAAAACCAAAAGCCAAAACCAAAAGCAAAGCCAAAAGCAAAGCCAAAAGCAAAGCCAAAACCAAAGCCAAAAGCCAAAAGCCAAAAGCCAAAAACCAAAACTAAAAGTCAAAACTAAAAGTGGAAAGTGGAAAGTGGAACATGACTCGCCTTTGGCGAGATAGATAATTTTCAATTCTTAATTCTCAATTAATAATTGTGCACGAAGTGCACAAACGGAGGTGGTAATATGAGTTCTATTACAGAGATTGCCAATAAACTCATCGAAGAGACCAATTGTACTACTGCTGAGGCTATTGAAGCTCTTGCTGAAGCCAATGGCGATTATGAAGCTGCATTGCAGTTTTTAAGAGAAAAAAATGCACAACCCATCAATATTGTCTTAGTAGAAAAGGAAGAATCCCAGAAAGAAAATCAAGAAGAGGATGAAGAAAAGACAAACAGCAAAGAAGAGTATACTGCTAAGGGTAAGGATATTTTAAAGCTTATTAAGAAGCTTTTAAAAGAAGGTAATGTAACAAAGCTTACGGTTAAAAAGAAGGATGAAGTAGTCTTAAATATTCCTGTTAATGCAGCAGCAATAGGTGTTGTGTTAATACCTTATCTATCCATTTTAGCAGGAATTGCAGCTATTGCTACAGATTGTACCATACAAGTAGAAAGAAAAGGCGATGTAGTCGTAAATGTAAATGATACACTGAAGAATGCTAGCGACAAAGTTGAAAAGACAGTAAAAGACATACTAGACCGCTAATTGTTATGTACTAAAAATCTACTTTAAACAATAACTTCATCTCAGTCATCCTGAGCGAATGCGAAGGATCTTTGACGCGTAAGACTTGACGTTGATAATTATTTACTAGTGGCTAAACAAAAAGTTTCCCTTGACATTAACCCCGTAATTTAGTAATTTATTAGTTATAGATAAATGAATATATGCAATGACAAAGAAGAGTAACTTGGGAACGTATCTAGCGAGTGGAGAATGGTGTAAGCTCCATTATGAAACCATGTGAAGGGAGCTTTGGAGCATAAACTAAAAAAAAGTTGGGTAACTGTACCAAATAGGGTGGAACCGCGGTAATAATCGTCCCTTGCTGATGAAGCAAGGGATTTTTTTAATTTAAGGTGGTAAGGTAGTAAGGTGGTAAGGTGGTAAGGTGGTAAGCAAAACCATCCTCGCCTAAAGGCGAGATAATGTAAGATTCTTCGCTTCACTCAGAATGACAGAAGTAGTAACTAGAATTAATGCGCAAGGTGCACATAGGTTATCATGGGCTCTAATCTAAAGGATCTTTCATAACAGCCACCAACGGTGGCATAAATGTTTTTGCTGACCACCTTGAAGCTGACCACCTGACCACCTAAAAGAAAATAGGAGGATAACGAATGAGTAAGCAACTAGAGATTAGTGAGATTGTAAGTATTTGCAAGATGAGAGGTATTGTATTTCCTGGTTCGGAAATATACGGAGGTTTAGCGAATAGTTGGGATTATGGCCCACTTGGCGTAGAAATTAAAAACAATGTCAAAAAAGCATGGTGGAAAAAGTTTGTGCAAGAATCTCCATATAATGTAGGATTAGATAGTGCAATTTTAATGAATCCTCAAGTTTGGGTGGCTTCTGGTCATGTAGGTGGCTTTAATGACCCACTTATGGATTGTAAAGAGTGTAAGACAAGATATAGAGCAGATAAACTTATTGAAGATTATCTATTTGAGAAAGGCAAAGATGCAGTTGTAGATGGCTGGAGCAATGATCAAATGAAGGACTATATCTTAGAACATGAGATTAAATGTCCTAACTGTGGATCTTTAAACTATACAGATATACGACAATTCAATTTGATGTTTAAGACTTTCCAAGGTGTTACAGAAGATTCTTCAAGTGAAATCTATTTAAGACCAGAAACAGCTCAAGGGATTTTCGTGAACTTTAGTAATGTGCAAAGAACCACTCGAAAGAAAATTCCCTTTGGTATAGCACAAATAGGTAAATCCTTTAGAAATGAAATTACACCAGGTAATTTTATTTTTAGAACTAGAGAATTTGAGCAAATGGAATTAGAATTCTTCTGCGCACCAGGAGAGGACATGGAATGGTTTGATTATTGGAAGAATTATTGCCTAAAATGGTTATCGGACCTAGGAATGGAAGAAGAAAGCATTCGAGTAAGAGACCATTCCGCAGAAGAATTGTCCCACTATAGCAATGCAACAAGTGATATTGAATTTAAATTCCCATTTGGTTGGGGTGAACTTTGGGGCATAGCAGATCGTACGGATTTTGACTTAAAGCAACATGGCAACCATTCAGGAAAAGAAATTATTTACACAGATCCAATGACAAATCAGAAATATGTACCCTATTGTATAGAACCTTCACTAGGTGTAGATCGAGTATTACTTGCCTTCTTATGCAATGCATTTAAAGAAGAAGAACTTGAGGATAATGATAAGAGAACTGTATTACAATTACATCCATTCCTTGCACCTTTTAAAGCTTGCGTACTTCCTCTAACAAAGAAATTAAAGGATAAAGCTGGTGAAGTTTACAGTGAACTTTCTAAATATATGATGGTAGACTACGATGAGGCTGGTAGTATAGGTAAAAGATACAGAAGACAAGATGAAATAGGCACACCTTACTGTATAACCATTGACTTTGACACTTTAGAAGATAACACAGTAACCATAAGAGACAGAGACTCGATGGAACAAATACGAATTAGTATAGCAGAATTGAAAAGTTTCTTAGAGAAAAAGATGGAATTTTAAAAAAATAAATATAAATAATACCTCAAATATGTTATACTTTATTATGTCAATCATAATAAGTATAACATATTTTGCGTTTCTAACGAGCTAAGCGAAAGCGTAAGCTTTCGCAGTACATAGATGATAAAGCAGCCAAATAGCTTGCCAATTTGGCTGAGAAATCATATATGTACGTAAATGAAAGTTTTAGCTTTCATTTAGTGAGTAGCACTGCAGAAATTTGTGTATCAAATTTCTGCAGTGCTAGCTTCCCAATACTATATCATCAGGGGGTGGACTTTATCCAACTTTCAAAACGGCAAATGGAAATAATGGAAATTGTAAAAGCAGATCAACCAATTACTAGTGAACAAATTGCAGAGAAGCTTGGATTAACTCGAGCGACTTTAAGGCCAGACTTAACTGTTCTAACTATGATTGGCATACTAGAAGCAAGACCAAAAGTGGGATATTTTTATTCAGGCAAATCTTTACTTAGTGTTATGGGAAGTTACATTAAGAATTTAAATGTAATGGATGTGAAAACACACCCGGTGGTTGTATCAGAAGAAACCACAGTATATGACGCTATAGTAACTATGTTTTTAGAAGATACAGGAAATATATTTGTCCAACATAATGGATATTTATCTGGAATTGTTTCAAGAAAAGATTTTATCAAAGTTACCATAGGAACAAACGACATCAAAACATTACCTGTCGCTATGATCATGACGAGAATGCCTAATATTGTATATGCAGAGACCCATGAATCTGTCTTTGATGCAGCACAAAAGCTAATTCTCCACGAAGTAGATTCGCTTCCTGTTGTTGAAAAAGTAATCTCTGACAATTCAGTAGTCTATCTAAAGGTCATTGGGAAAATCTCAAAAACAACGATTACCAAAGTCATGGTACAAATCGGGAATGAGTAGGGAGGAAAAACAAATGTCAGATAATAAAACAGGGGTTATATATGTGGTTTCTGACTCCCTTGGCGAAACAGGAGAGTTAGTTGCAAAGGCGGGAAAAATTCAATTTAGTAGCATTAGAGAAATCAAAAAGTTTCCTTTTGTCTTAGAATATGAACAAATTGATGAAATTATTGAAGAAGCTTCTCAACACAACTCCATTATTATATACACTTTGGCAGTTCCTGAAATGAAGGAATACATGAACAATGCTGCTAGTAAATACAATATTAAAGCAATTGACGTATTGGGACCAGTAATTCATACTTTGAGGGATATTACAGGTCAGGAACCTCTTTATGAAGCCGGTTTAAATAGACGATTAGATGCAAATTATTTTAAAAAAGTAGAGGCGATTGAATTTGCCGTTAAATACGACGATGGCAAAGATCCAAGAGGTATTAAAAAAGCAGATGTAGTACTAGTAGGTGTGTCTAGAACATCAAAGACTCCCCTAAGTATGTATCTAGCCAATAAAAATCTCAGAGTTGCTAATATTCCTCTTGTGCCGGAAGTAGACGCGCCTAAGGAATTATTTGAAATATCGAATAAAAAGATTATTGGACTGACGAATAATCCTGATAAATTAAATGGTATCCGCAAGGAAAGGTTAAAAGCATTAGGCCTAGACTATACTGTTGCAAACTATGCCAGTTTAGAGCGAATCATGTTAGAGTTGCAATATGCCGATGATCTCTTTCGCAAATTAAGGTGTCCTGTTATTAATGTTTCTCATAAAGCAATAGAAGAAACTGCAAATATAATATTATCAATAATTCGTAAGGAGGATTTACTTTGAGCAAAAAATATGTATATTTATTTAAAGAGGGCAATGCAGAAATGAAAGCAATTCTTGGCGGGAAAGGTGCTAATTTAGCAGAGATGACTAATATTGGTTTACCTGTACCTCCAGGTCTAACAGTCTCTACTGAGGCTTGTACAGTATTTTATGAAAACGATAAAAATCTTACAGATGAAATAAAAGAGCAGATAGATGCGGCGCTATTACACCTTGAAGAGCAAACAGGTAAAAAATTTGGTGATCAAGATAACCCACTACTAGTTTCTGTTCGTTCAGGTGCAAAATTCTCTATGCCAGGAATGATGGATACGATATTAAATCTCGGTCTTAATGATCAAACGGTATTAACTCTTGCTGAAAAATCAAATAATTCACGTTTTGCTTATGATAGTTATAGAAGGTTTATACAGATGTTTGGAGATGTAGTATTAGAAATTGAAAAATATAAATTTGAAGGCGTATTAGATCGATTTAAAGAAGATAATGGTTATGTGGATGATACTCAGTTAACAGTTGAAAATCTAAAAGATATTGTTGAAGAATTTAAAGCTATTGTGAAAAAAGAAAGAAGAATCGATTTTCCACAAGATCCAAAAGAGCAATTAATGTATGCTATTAATGCCGTATTTATGTCTTGGAACAATCCTAGAGCAATTACATATCGTAATTTAAATGAAATACCACACGATATCGGTACTGCTGTAAATGTACAATCTATGGTATTTGGAAATATGGGTGATGATTGTGGTACAGGAGTTGCTTTTACAAGAAACCCATCTACAGGTGAAAAGAAATTATTTGGCGAATTTTTGATTAATGCACAAGGAGAAGACGTTGTAGCAGGTATTAGAACGCCAAAATCTATTGATGAATTATCAGAAATCATGCCTGAAATTTACAAGCAATTTGAAGATATTACACAGCTTCTTGAAAAACACTATAGAGATATGCAAGATGTGGAATTTACAATAGAACAAGGTAAATTATATATGCTTCAAACGAGAAGTGGTAAAAGAACCGTTCATGCTGCACTAAGGGCTGCAACTGAGATGGTAGACGAAGGTTTAATCACAAAAGTAGAAGCCATTCAAAGAATAGAGCCAAAGCAATTAGATCAATTACTTCACCCTAATTTTGATCCTGAAACGATGAAGGCAGCAACTCCTTTAGCGCAAGGATTACCAGCTTCTCCAGGAGCAGCTACAGGTAGAGTATACTTTAATGCAGAAGATGTTGCTAAAGCTGTTGCAGATGGAGAAAAGGCAATTTTAGTTCGTAGAGAAACATCACCAGAAGATATTGAAGGAATGATTGCTGCAGAGGGAATCTTAACATCTAGAGGTGGTATGACTTCTCATGCTGCAGTTGTAGCAAGAGGTATGGGAAAATGCTGTGTAGCTGGTTGCGAAATGGCAAAAGTAGACGAAGAACTAAAATTATTCATTATAGGTGATGTAAGAATTGCTGAAGGCGATTACATCTCCTTAGACGGTAGTACTGGAAAGGTATACAAAGGAAGCATTAAGACTGTAAAACCAGAATTATCTGGAAACTTTGGCATCTTAATGAATTGGGCAGATGAGGTTCGAAGAATGAAAGTGCGCACAAATGCAGATACGCCAAGAGAGGCACAAACTGCATTAGATTTTGGAGCAGAAGGTATCGGTTTATGTAGAACAGAGCACATGTTCTTTGATGAAGAAAGAATCCCTGTAGTCCGCCGCATGATTTTATCTACCTCAACGGAGCAAAGGGTGCAGGCTTTAGACCTATTAATGCCAATGCAAAAGGGAGACTTTAAAGGTCTTTACAAAATAATGAAAGAAAAGCCAGTAACTGTTCGATTATTAGACCCACCGCTTCATGAATTTTTACCAACAGAAGAAAAGGACATTGTAGCTTTAGCTAAAGATTTTGATATGCAAGTAGATGAATTAAAAGCAGTTATTCACAGCCTACAAGAAATTAACCCAATGTTAGGTCATAGAGGATGTAGACTAGCAGTTACTTATCCAGAGATAGCAGCAATGCAGACAAGAGCTATTATGGAAGCAGCTATTGAAGTATCAAAAGAAGAAAACTGTAATATTATACCAGAAATTATGATCCCATTAATAGGCATCCAAGCAGAGCTAGAATATGTGAAAAAAGTCGTTGTAGAAACAGCAGAAAAAGTTAAAGAAGAAAACAATTCTTCTTTGGAGTACTCTGTAGGAACCATGATCGAAATACCAAGAGCTACATTAATCGCAGATGAAATCGCCAAAGAGGCAGAGTTCTTCTCCTTCGGTACTAACGACCTGACTCAAATGACTTATGGATTTTCTAGAGACGACGCAGGTAAATTTATCAGCGAATACAGAGAAAAAGATGTCTTACCAGAGGATCCATTCCAAAGCATCGATCAAGAAGGCGTTGGAAAGCTAGTAGCCTTAGGCGTAAAACTTGGAAGAACGACTAATCCAGATCTTAAAATAGGCGTCTGTGGGGAACACGGTGGAGATCCAAAATCAATCGAATTCTTCCATAAAACAGGTTTAAGCTATGTTTCTTGCTCACCATATAGAGTTCCAATTGCAAGATTAGCAGCAGCACAGGCAGTTCTAAAAGAAGAATCAGATTTTCAAAATGATAAATAAATAAAGAAGAGGGTATTATTTCTTATAAATCAAAGAAATAATACCCTCTTCTTTAATAAAAATAGGTAATAAAAAGAATAAGGCATTGTCCTTAAGAATGTTTAAAAACAATACCCTATTTTTATAAGCTGAAGAAAGATCATATAGATTTGATTCAATGTAAGATTATCTTATTTCTCCCTAACTGTAAACCATAGGTTGTCGTCTGCAAAAACTGCTGTTAGGTTGTGCTTTTTTAAATAATCATGAATGAACGATTTAATGTCGTCACTTGTTTGCTCTAAAGAAAAAGACTGACCGCCACAGCCGTCATGGAAATGCAAATATACGGAAAAGTTGTCCTGTAGAGCATTTTTGAGTTCTTTAACAAAATCAAAAGATAATACCACAGCGATTCCTCCCTAGATTTCAAATTTTATATAAGTTCATATATTATACTAAATTTGAGTCTTAAAGTCAATTCTAGCGAAAAATCTCATCTAAAACCCTTCCATCACGATTTTTAAGTTCTATTCCAAAGATTTTTCCAATAGTAGGGGCTATATCTACCATTTCAATATCCTCTAAAAAATAATTCTCTTTAATCAAAGGGCCTGAAGCTACGAATACGCATTTGTAGTTTTCTTTATCAGGTGAATATCCGTGGGTAGCATATTTTATGTCTTTTTCCTCTAAATCTATAATCATTGGTCCTTTAAGAGTATCCACAAAGCTGTAACCAGATTTGGACTCAACCATGGTGTTGATAGATTTGTTCACATGAAGGCTGTCCAATTCTTCTCTTGAGTAGATATGCTCTATGCCGTAATCGCCCTTCTGCATTGCATCTTTTAAAACAGTATAGGCTACTGTTTCTGCTTCTAGGTCACCTTCTTTAATGTGAAGGTATGCTGCTCCACCTGTACTTTGGAGACAAGCTCTCCACTTTACTTCTCCCTTTTCTTTAAAAATCAATCCCTTCTCCTTAAGGAGATGATTTAATGCAACTTTGTATTTCACATTTATTTGACTGTGGTCGCCTATGATGAATAATGTCGTATCTTTTTTTATTCCAGCATCTTCAATAGCATCCATAATTCTGCCGAGTCTAATGTCCATTCTTAAAATGGCTTCTTTTACTTCCTTACTGTCTGTGCCAAAACCGTGCTTAGCATCATCTAAATCAATGAGATGGATGAGGAGAAGATTTGTTTTTTTTGTCTTGATAGTGTCTACAGTACATAAGGTTGTAAAGTCATCTAAATTAGGTTGTTGAATTCCCTTTCGGTAACGTCCGTATTTTAGTTCAAGTCCTAGGCAGAATAAAGGACTGCCACCTTTTAAAACTTTTAGGCTTTGATTTTCATTTTTAAGGGCATGTATTTCAGGTAAATTGTATTTAATGGAAGATTTTCCTGATACAGGCCACAAAAGCCCTGCTGTACTTAAGCCCTTTTTCTTAGCTAGATCATAAAGAGTAGGAACTTTAATAGCATCTTGGTACCAAAACCAAATTTGATTCTTTTCTTCCACAAAAGGCTGGAAAGGGTTATTGTGAAAAATACCATGCTTGTCTGAATGCACTCCAGTCACTATAGTAGTATGAACGGTATAAGTCAGAGTAGGATAAACGCTTCTGAGTTTCGTGCTTACAGCTCCATTTTTTATCAATTTAGAAAGATTAGGTAAACTTTTGGCCATTTCCCAATTGTCTTCAGAAAAAGCATCATAAGAAATGACAATTACATGTTTAGGATTCATTGAAATCACTCTATTCTTCTTCGAAATATTGTTGCATCTGGTGATTATTGGCTTAAAGTATGTGGGAAAAGCAGGTGGTCAGGTAGCCAGGAAAACCTTTACTCGCCTATAGGCGAGATAGAGTAAAGTATAAGATCCTTCGGCTAAAGCCCCAAGGATGACAAAAGCAGGAGCTTGGGTCAAAAATGTGACTTTGGCACTTAAAGGGCCACAGAGCTGACCTAGTTAACTACCCCAGTCATCCTTGAGCGAAGCGAAGGATCTTGACGCAAAAGGAATACCTCAATGCTAGTGACTAGAAACTAAGACTAGCGCCTAAGGCACCTTCGGTGCTTTAGGTAGTGTCAAAAATACCAAAAGTCCTCCAATAAATAATGGAACGACGGCGAAGATACTGTAACGGGGATTTCCAGTAATTGTTGTAGTTAAAGCCATCATAAAGGGTCCAATGATGGCTGCAAATTTACCAAAAATGTTGTAAAAGCCAAAGAATTCATTGGAGTTTTCTTTTGGAATAATCTTAGCATAGTAAGACCGGCTTAGTGCCTGAATGCCTCCTTGAGCAGAACCTATTAATGCACCGAGAATAAAGATATGCCCTACATTAGAAATAAAATATGCTGCAACACATGCGATTATGTAAGTTGCAATGCCTACAATAATCATAGTCCTTGCAGAGAATTTTTTAGCCAGATTGCCGTAAAGGATAGCACAAGGAAATGCAATAATCTGTATAACCAACAAAATGCCGAGCAAAGTGAAAGTATCTAGGGAATTATTGCCTAGTATTCCAGTAGCGTAAGGTACGACCATTTTAATAATCGTATCGACCCCATCGATGTAGAGGAAATAAGCTAGTAAGAAAACAAATATCGTCTTATATTGTCGAATGTTTTTAAAGGTGTTCCATAATCTTTTAAAACTGTTTACCACAGGAGCAGGTTCAGGTTCGATGAAGTGAATTTGTTTAACATGGCGAACTAAAGGCAATGTCAAAAGACCCCACCAAAGGGCAGTGATAATAAAGCCTATCTGATAACCTAAAGCTTTGTCCATTCCTAATATATAGATGATTCCAAGGCTAATACCAAAGGGAATTACGCTAGAAATATAGCCAAAGGCAAAACCACTAGTAGAAACCTTATCCATTCGATTATCTGTTGTTACATCTACTAAGAAAGAATCGTAAAAAATATTAGCTCCTGCAAAACCAATGGCAGAAAGAACGTAGAAAATAACTAATAGCTGCCACAATCCGCTTTTTGGTGAGATAAAGGCTAAAGAAGCAGTAAATAAGATGCCAAGAAAAGCAAAAAATACAAAAAAGCGTTTCTTATTGTCCTTATAATCAGCAATAGAGCCTAAAATAGGGCTTAAAAGGGCTACTAAAATACTAGCTATAGAATTAAAGTAACCTAGATCCATACTGCTGTTCACGTTATCAAACATGCCAAAGATAACAGGTAAAAGAGCAGTGGTGACGGCCATACTATAAGCTGAATTACCACAATCGTACATAATCCATGATCTCTCTTCTTTTGTCAGCTTCATGAGAAACCTCCTACTAAATTTTTTCACTTATAAATGCATTATATGTAAAAATAAACCTTTACTTACAAATTAGCAGAGCAATATTTAAGGGTCAAGAGCTCTCATATAAAGTTATTTGTAATTATTAAACTCTTTACCGTTATTAATAAGACATATTCCTTTAAATATTTGCATTTTTTTATTATTTTTTTCCAAAAATGATATTGACATAAACAGTTAGCAGTGGTAAACTTTAATTAAAAGTTAGCGTATGCTTCCTAATTAGAATAAGAGCCTAGCCTGGCTTAACAATCGTAAAAAAGCAATATATTAAGGGGGAAAAATCCATGAATTTAAACGATGCAAAAATAGGTGAAAAAGTAAAAGTTGTTAAACTTCATACACAAGGTGCACTTAAACGTAGAATTATGGACATGGGTATTACAAAAGGTGCTGAAATTTTTATCCGAAAAGTAGCCCCATTTGGTGATCCATTACAAATAAATGTTCGTGGCTATGAGCTTTCTCTTCGAAAATGCGATGCAGCAAATATTGAAGTAGAATAGATAAGTAAAAGTACGTAGTAGAGTTAGTGTAGACTAACTAAGAGGGGAGATTTGTATATGGTTACAAAAATTGCACTTGCGGGAAATCCTAATAGTGGGAAGACCACATTATTTAATGATTTGACAGGATCAAATCAATACGTTGGTAACTGGCCAGGAGTTACTGTAGAAAAAAAAGAGGGAAAGATACAAGGCCATGAAGATACTATACTAATGGATTTACCTGGGATTTATTCTCTTTCTCCATATACTTTAGAAGAAGTAGTTACAAGAAATTACCTCATTAATGAAAAACCTAATGCGATTATCAATATTATAGATGGTTCTAATCTAGAACGAAATTTATATTTGACCACCCAATTATTAGAACTAGGCATTCCAGTCATCGTAGCAATTAATATGATGGACATCGTCAAAAAACGAGGAGATAAAATTGATACGGCAAAGCTCTCAAAGGCTATCGGTTGTGAAATTGTTGAAATAACGGCATTAGATGGTACGGGAACAAAAGAACTCATAAATAAGGTTGTAAAACTAGCGCAAAACCCTAAGAAAAAAGTCCCCAAAGGTATTTTTAGTCTAGAGGTGGAAAAGGCTCTTTCTACTATAGAAGATCAATTACCAAAAGAAATTAGCATAACTCAAAGGCGTTGGTATGCAATAAAATTATTTGAACGAGATAAAAATGTACTAAAGGAATTAAATATAGCTTCTAATCTAGATGGAATAATTACCTTTGTAGAAAACACTTTAGATGATGACAGTGAGAGTATTATTATTAACGAAAGATATAATTATATTACTAAGACAATAAAGGGAATCTATGTAAAGAAAAATGGATCAGATCTTACTACTTCAGATAAAGTAGATGCAATTATCACTAATAGATGGCTAGCATTACCTATTTTTGCTGTAATCATGTTTTCTGTTTATTATATTTCAGTCACTACAGTTGGTACTTTTGTAACGGATTTTACGAACGATACAATCTTTGGAGAGTGGATTATTGCACCTTTAGGAGCATGGTTTGAAAGTGCAGGAGTATCTCCCTGGTTGTCAGGATTAGTTGTAGATGGTATGGTAGGCGGTGTCGGTTCTGTTCTTGGCTTTGTACCACAGATGTTTGTACTGTTTTTCTTATTGGCCATCCTTGAAGAGTGCGGATATATGTCACGTGTAGCATTTATCTTAGATAAATTATTTAGACGTTTCGGCCTTTCTGGAAAATCCTTTATTCCTATGTTAATTGGAACAGGTTGTGGTGTTCCTGGAGTAATGGCATCTCGTACCATTGAAAATGAGCAAGAGAGACGAATGACTATTATGACCACGACTTTTATGCCATGTGGCGCAAAACTTCCAATCATTGCACTTATTGCTGGAGCATTGTTTGGAGGAGCTTGGTGGGTTGCTCCTAGTGCATATTTCCTAGGTATTGGTGCTATTGTAATCTCAGGTATTATATTAAAGAAATCAAAGATGTTTGCAGGAGAACCTTCTCCTTTCGTTATGGAACTACCTGCTTATCACATTCCAAGCTCAAAGAGTGTACTTAAGAGCACTTGGGAAAGAGGTTTTTCCTTTGTAAAAAGAGCGGGTACAGTAATCTTACTATCTAGTATGATTATCTGGTTCTTATCTAATTTCGGTATGGTAAATGGGTCCTTTGGAATGGTTGAAGATATGGACCACAGTATTCTTTCTGTAATTGGTGGAATAGTTGCACCATTATTTGCTCCACTAGGCTTTGGAAATTGGCAAAGTGCAGTTGCAACTGTAATGGGTATTTTAGCAAAAGAAGAAGTAGTGGCAGTATTTGGCGTTCTTTATGGAATAACAGGTGATGCATTATCTATTGTAGAAGAAGGGTCTTTTAATCAATTAGGGACTATTGCAGCACATTTTACCCCTCTTGCAGCATATAGTTTTATGATATTTAATTTATTGTGTCCTCCTTGCTTTGCTGCAATAGGTGCAATCATGAGAGAAATGAACAATACAAAATGGACTTGGTTTACAATTGGATATCAGTTTAGCTTAGCTTATGCAGTATCCTTGATTTTCTATCAAATTGGTTTATTCCTATCAAGTGGCGTTTTCACTTTTGGAACAGCAGCAGGCTTTGCCGTATTAATAGGAATGCTGTATTTAATCTTTAGAACACCTAAAACAAATGAAACAAATAAAAGAAATAAAATGAAATTATCCCCAGAAGTAGAGTAAAGTGATCTATAAGAAGTAAAGTATAAATTAGAGGAGGTTTTTATATGTTTACTTGGATAGCATCAAATATGGCTAATATCATTATTATTGCCATTCTCACAATAATAGTAATCCTTGCAGGACGATATGTTTATAGAGAAAAGCAAAAGGGTGGTTGTGCAGGTTGTCCATCAAACAAATCTGACAACAGCTGTCACAGTTGTAGCGGTAAATAAGCTTAAATATAAGAGAAGCACGGTGTAGCCGTGTTTTTTCTTAATTGTGCGGAAAGCGGAATTCTTAAACCAATGCAGAATGAATACTGAATAATACAAATATGCGAGTCTTGCAAAAATTTCATGTATTATTTACTATTCATTGTTCTGTATTCATCATTCACTGCGACGTAAGTCGCATATTTGACCACTTGCTTTTAAAAAAATCTCATCAAAAAAGAAGGAATTTAAGGGGCTGATAGCGAATAATATATAACAAGAATTAAGTTCTATGTTCTAAGTTATAAGTTGTATGTAAAACCGCTGTTTTATTTACAGAGAAGTAGCTACATAGGACTTACAACATAAAACTTAGAACTAGAGTAGGGGCGAGGAGAATGAATATTCGAGAAGATCGAGAACAGCAAGAATTGACCATGCTCTCAAAATATGCTACATTTAGTATTCAATCAAAGGGTAGAAAAACACCTATTTCTAAATGCGATATTCGGACAGATTTTCAAAGAGATCGAGACCGAATATTGCACTCTAAATCCTTCAGACGTTTAAAATATAAAACACAAGTATTTATTTCTCCTGAGGGGGATCATTATCGCACTCGTCTTACTCATACTTTAGAGGTGTCTCAAATTGCTAGAACCATATCAAGAGCTTTAAAATTAAATGAAGATTTGACAGAAGCCATTGCATTAGGCCATGATTTAGGACATACCCCTTTTGGACATACTGGTGAAAAGGTGTTAAATAGCATCTGTAGCTTTGGATTTAATCACAATCAGCAAAGCCTACGAGTTGTAGAGATTATTGAAAACAACGTAGGTTTAAATTTGACATGGGAAGTACGAGACGGGATTTTACATCATTCAGGTAAAGTTAGTCCTGAGACTTTAGAGGGACAAGTGGTTCACCTTTCAGACCGGATTGCTTATATTAATCACGATATTGAGGATGCTATAAGAGCAAATCTCATCACACAGGAGCAATTGCCTAAGGAGCATACTTCTATTCTTGGAGAGACAAAAGGGAAACGCATCGATAATATGATACGTAGTGTAATTTACGAGTCTTATGGGAAGAATGTTATTAAAATGGATGATATAATATGGAATTCTACAATGAAATTAAGAGAATTTTTATTTTCAAATGTATACATCAGTCCGAGGGCAAAGGAAGAAGAAGGAAAAGCAACATTTATTATTTGTTCGATTTTTAAATATTTTTTAGAAAAACCAGAAAAACTACCACCTGAGTTTATAAAAAGATTAGATGATGAAAACTCAGAGAGAGTCATTTGCGATTATATTGCAGGAATGACGGATCGATACGCTATTAGGAGATTTCAACAATTGTTTGTACCCAAACCATGGGGGGTATAACTAGAAATAGAGGTTTAGAATGAGGATATTAGTTGATGGAGACGCATGCCCAGTAAAAAAAGAAATAAAAAAAATCTCTTTAAAATATTCCATAGATGTTATATACTACACTAGTGTGTCTCACTATACATTCGACAAATTATTTCATAATACGATATATTTAGACAATGAAGCACAGGAAGTGGACATTCGGATTATTAACGATATCACTAAAGAGGATTTATTAATTACAGATGACTATGGACTAGCTTGTGCCACTCTAGAAAAGTGTAAGGCTGTTTTATCTTCTTCTGGAAATATTTATACTAAAGATAATATTGAATTGTTATTATTTCAAAGACATTTGGCTCAATTAGCACGTAAAAAAAGAGAGAAAGTATCGAATAAAAAGAAACGAAACGAAGAAGCAGATGAACATTTTTATCAGATACTGAAAACAGTTGTAGAAAAGGAAATAGACAACAAATAAATCTTTTGGTTTGTCATGAGAATTGGGGTGAGAAAATTTGAGCAGTAAGAATTATTACTCCAGCGATGTCATAGATGAAATCGTTAGTGCAAATGATATCGTCGATATTATTTCTGAATATGTAACACTTAAAAAAATGGGTACAAGCCATAAATGCTGCTGCCCATTTCACGTAGAAAAAACGCCTTCATTTGTTGTGACAAGAGAAAAGCAGTTGTATCACTGTTTTGGTTGTGGTGCAGGTGGTAATGTCATAACGTTTATCATGGAAATCGAAAAACTAAACTTCGTCGAAGCTCTAAAATTTCTTGCAGATAAAGTCCATATAAAATTGCCTCAAAACCAACAATATAATAGTGAAAGAAATGAAAAAAGAGAAAGACAACTTCTTATACACAGGGATGCAGCAATATACTATTATAAGACATTATTACATGACTCTAAGGCAATGGCGTATTTATTAGACAGGAAAATAGATAAAGCCACTATTAAAAAATATGGTTTAGGTTATGCACCAAAATACGGTAATGGCTTGCTTCGTTACCTTTTTAGTAAGAAGTACAATGTCAATGAATTATTAGAATCTGGATTAATATTAAGAGGCAAAAACAGATCTACAAATGATTTATATGATCGTTTTAGAGACCGCATTATGTTTCCTATACAAAATGTTACAGGAAAAGTAATTGCCTTTGGAGGCAGAGTGCTTGACAATAGCATATCACCAAAGTACTTAAATTCTCCTGAAACTCAAATTTTTCATAAGGGGAAAAATTTGTATGGGTTAAATAATGCAAAAAAACAAATCGTAAACGAACAAATCATAATTGTAGAAGGTTATATGGATGTCATTGGCCTTTATCAAAAAGGCATTAAAAATGCTGTGGCCTCATTAGGTACAGCTTTTACCCAAGATCAAAGCAAGCTGCTTAAACGATATGCTAAAGAACTAGTTGTCATATACGATGGGGATCGAGCGGGTCAAGAAGCTACGTCTAAAGCCATAGAAATACTACAAGATAATGATATCGATATAAAAATAGTCTCTTTGCCAGATAATCTAGATCCTGATGAGTACATAAATCAATATGGAAAAGATGCTTTTGAACTACAAATGTCAAAAGGGATGACTCCTTTAGAGTATAAAATTTCCAAGTTAAAACAATCATATGACATAAGTAGTGTAGATGGCAAGATCAAATTTACAAAAGAAATGGCTGCATATCTGAGTAATGTTAATAGCGGTATTGAGCGAGAGGCCTATTTAAACAAAATGGCTGCAGACACAGGTATCTCAAAAGAAACAATTCTTCAAGAAATTAAAAAAAATGTTACAAAAGAGCATAAAAAAATTTCTGATGGAAAATATAGGAATGAAAAACCAGAAAAATTTGTAAAAAATGCTTACAGTATTGCTCAAGAAGAAATTCTAAAAATTTTAATCAATAACAAGAATATCTTTCCTTTAATTGAATCTAAAATTAATTTAAGTCATTTTCAAGATGGAATTTATAAAGATCTAGCAGAATATCTATTTCGTCAAATAGAAAATGAAGAAGAAATCCAAGGTAATAAATTCATAAATGACATAAGTAATAAAAATGACCTAGAAATTGCAACGTCAATATTTACATCGGATGAAATAAGCTCAGAAGAACAAGCTATTATTAGCTACTGTAATACGATTAAAAAATTTAAGATTCATAATGATAATAAATCTTTACAAAATCAATTATTAAATGCCACAGATGATGAAGAAAAGAATAGAATATATTATCAAATTATCGAAAATAAACGTAAACTAGAGAAATTATAGTTGAGAGGAGGGTTAAGAGTGGACGTTAATGTAAAACAGATGCAAAAAGTTAAAGAACTCCTTGCAAAAGGAAAGAAACAAGGTACTTTAACTGGAGAAGAAATCCAGAATTCTCTTTCTGATATAGATTTAGTACCAGAACAAATTGAGGATATATATACAATTTTAGAAGAAGACGGTATAGAAATTTTTACACATGATATTACTAAATCTGCCGAGGATGACGAACACGAAGACATTGAAAAAGACATTCATGCGAAAGAAATAGATGTACCAGAGGGAATCAGTGTTAATGATCCAGTAAGGATGTATTTAAAAGAAATTGGTAAAGTTCCACTTTTAACAGCTGAAGAAGAAATTGAATTAGCTCAGCGAATGGAAGCAGGCGATGATAGAGCAAAACAACAATTAGCAGAGGCCAATTTAAGATTGGTAGTAAGCATCGCCAAAAGATATGTTGGTCGAGGGATGTCTTTTCTTGATTTGATTCAAGAAGGTAATCTAGGTCTTATAAAAGCAGTAGAAAAATTTGATTATGGCAAAGGTTTTAAATTTAGTACTTATGCCACATGGTGGATACGACAAGCGATTACGCGGGCTATAGCTGATCAGGCTAGAACAATCCGTATACCAGTACATATGGTAGAAACTATAAATAAACTAATCCGCGTTTCAAGACAATTGCTGCAAGATTTAGGTAGGGAACCGACACCTAAAGAAATCGCTGAAGAAATGGGTTTTACAGAAGAAAAGGTAAGAGAAATTCAAAAAATTGCTCAAGATCCAGTATCATTAGAGACACCTATTGGCGAAGAGGAAGACAGTCATTTAGGTGATTTTATTCCAGATGATGATGCTCCAGCACCAGCAGAAGCAGCATCATATGCTTTATTAAAAGAACAATTATTAGATGTATTAGAAACACTAACAGACCGAGAAGAAAAAGTTTTAAGACTCAGATTTGGTTTAGACGACGGTAGAGCAAGAACTCTTGAAGAAGTAGGAAAAGAATTCAATGTAACAAGAGAAAGAATTAGGCAGATTGAAGCCAAAGCTCTACGAAAACTAAGACATCCAAGTAGAAGTAAAAAACTAAAAGATTATTTAGATTAAACAAAAGACGCCCTTTTATAAGGGGGTCTTTTGTTTGAAACAAAATTAAATAAAAGTGTATATTAAATTTCTAATTTGGCAATATTATTACTGCAGGTGATTCACACGGAATTTGTTTCTAGATTTTGCAAAACTCTTGACAAAATAAAAAAAATCACTATAATATTATTTAACGTTCCTTAGTAGCTCAATGGTGGAGCAATCGGCTGTTAACCGGGAGGTTGTTGGTTCGAATCCAACCTGAGGAGCCATTTTTTAAGAGAATAAAGACTAGAGACATATGTCTCTAGTCTTTTTATTTTTTAAGCAAACTTTAAAATAACTATCCCATATATTCCCCAAATAAAGCATACTTTCCCAAAGTCATATTTTGATGAAATATGGTATAATGGTATTACAAGAAAGTTCATCTACATAATTTCATTATTCTCATAAATTCACCTGATTTCTTAAATAGTTAAATATAGAATGGAGTAGTTTATGCAATTAACACCTAGGCTTGAAGCCATTGCGAGAAAAGTAACCTATAAAGCTACAGTTGCGGATATAGGTACAGATCATGCGTATATTCCAATTTACTTAGTGGAAAACAATGTTACAAATATTGTATATGCCTGTGATATTAATCAAGGTCCAATTAATATGGCCAATAAACAAATTGAAAGGTATGGATATACAAGAGAAATTACTACAATGTTAGGACCTGGTCTAGATCCTATTGTAGGTATGGATGTAGAAAACATCATTATTGCAGGTATGGGTGGTATCTTAATTAAGGAAATCATCGAAGCCAATAAAGAAACAGCTCTAAATGCTCATAGATTGATTTTACAGCCTATGATTGCTCAAGAGGAATTACGACAGTACTTAATTCAAAATGGATTTCAAATAATCGAAGAGGACTTAGCTCAGGAAGATAGGCGTATTTATCAAATAATACTTGCTAAAAAAGGTAAAAGCGAACCATGGGCAGAAATTGATTATCATATAAGTCCTATTCTAGTACAAGACAAACACCCACTGCTTCATGAGCTAATCACTGCAAAAGAAAATGAACTAAACAAAATTATCAAAGCTTGTAGCGTAGAGAAAAGCGAAAATGCCAAAGTGCGAAGAGAAGAATGTAGTTCCTTATTAGAAAAAATAAAGGTTGTGAAAAAGTGTCTATAAAATGCCAACAAATTATTCAATTCATTGAAGAGCTTGCACCAAGAAAATTAGCTGAGAGTTGGGACAATGTAGGTCTTATGATTGGAAGCCCTAATATGGAAGTTAACAAGGTTTTAGTATGCTTAGATGTAAATGATGCAGTACTAAAAGAAGCCATTGAAAACCAAGTAGACCTTATTGTGTCTCATCATCCTTTTCTCTTTTCACCTTTAAAAAATGTAAGATGGGATAATTATAAAGGAAGATTAATTAAAGAATTAATTACAAGAGAAATTGGCGTCTACAGTGCACATACAAACTTAGATATTAGTCATAAAGGCCTTAATTATTGGTTAGCAAATCATCTGGAAATTAGAAATTTGGAAGTTTTAGATAAAATAAATTATGAAAACTTGTATAAACTTGCTATTTTTGTACCAAAATCAGGTATAGGGCAAATTAAGGAAGAATTAGGACGCCAAGGTGCTGGATGGATTGGAAACTACAGCCATTGTAGTTTTTCAACAGAAGGAGTCGGTAATTTCAAACCTTTAGAAAATACGAATCCGTATATAGGAACACCTGGAAAAATAGAAGAAGTGGATGAAGTAAGAATTGAGACCATTGTAAAAGAAGGGGATTTAGAGCGGACATTAAAGGCCGTTTTAAAAGTACATCCTTATGAAGAAGTAGCGTATGACATATATCCTTTAAAAAACAATGGAAGAGTACAAGGACTAGGTGTTGTTGGAAAATTGGACAAGGAAATGAATACAAATGAATTCATAGACTTTGTAAAAAATAAATTGAATCTAAACAACTTGCGCGGAAGTGGTCCTATGCCAAACATAGTAAGGAAAATAGCAGTTTGCTCTGGTGCTGGTGCTAATTATATGCATAAAGCAAAGTTCTCTGGAGCTGATGTTTTTATTACTGGAGATCTAAAATACCACGATGGCCAAACAGCAGAAGAAATCGGACTATTTGTGATAGATGCGGGTCATTTTTCAACAGAAATCATTGTGATCCGGTACTTAAGTGAATACTTAGAAGAATGTGCGAAAAAGAGCAAAGCAAATATAGAAATCATGCAGTCTACTTCTGGAAGAGATACACTAAAAGTTTACTAGATTATAGGGCTGTTAAATGAACCAATCACAAGAGTGGGGTTTCCACCAATGTGTTGATATAGATAAATAGAGTAGTATAAATGATTAGATTTTTAAATGATTTGTAGTGCTTGATAAGGAGTGTAAAAATGGTCGATATAGAAATGTTATGGGAATTACAACAATTAGAAAATAAAATCATCGAAGTAGAAAAAGAAATGGGCGTAACGGATTTACAAAACCACATTGAAAAAAGCAAAGAAACTTACAATAAACTATTACAAACAACTAAAAAAATTGCAGTAGAGTATAAAGACAAAGATGCTATTGCGCTAGGATTAAAAGAAGAGGTAGAAAATATACAACAGGCTATCGTCATTGCAGAAGAAATGCTAAATAGCGGTGAGGTTCTTAAGCCGAAAGCAATTAGCCAATTAGAAAAAGACATTCAAGATAATACAAATTTATTGGAAGAAAAAAATAAAACGCTTCAAGAATTAAGAAAAGACAATTTAATAAATATTAAGCAAATTAAGAGATTTAAATCAAAATTAGAACAGATCTATGAAGCAGTAGAATCTTCTACAAAGCAATTAGAAAAACTGCAAAAGGATGTAAGAAAATCACTAGCTTCCGTTTACGAAAATATAGAGAAGATTAACGATAATCTTACACCAGAATCTTATAGATTTTACTATGACAAGAAGGAAAATCTTTACCCAGTTTTAGTTCCTTATACTGGAGATAGCTGTGATGGCTGTAAGATGCAGTTCTCATTAATGTTCACACAAAGCATTGAAAAGAACCATCTACATTCCTACACCTGCGAAAATTGCGGCAGAGTCATCATCATCCCACAGACGCAAGAAATATAAAAGGCAGCGATCAGCTACCAGCTACCAGCTACCAGCGGCTGATTGCTAAAGTAGCCGTAGGCACCTTCTTGTAACAGCCACCATCGGTGGCTTATATGGTTTTACTTACCACCTTACTACCTTACCACCTTGATGTTTTTTCCATTGCAAATAAAATAAACATATGTTAAGATAACATTCTGAGTAAGTCAGATGATCGCTGGTACAAAACCGCAAGGTTGTACGAGAGGAAAGTCCGAGCTCCATAGAGCAGGGTGCCGGGTAATACCCGGTGGAGGCGACTCTAAGGCAAGTGCAACAGAAAGTAAACCGCCACCAAAAATGCTCCGCATTTTTGGCGGTAAGGCTGAAACGGTGAGGTAAGAGCTCACCAGCGGATAGGCGACTATTCGGCTAGGTAAACCCCATTCGGAGCAAGACCAAGAACGGACACACAAAGGCAGCTGCTCGTTGCCGTCCAATGGTAGGTCGCTTGAGCTTATTGGTAACAATAAGCCTAGATAGATGATCATTTAATACAGAACTCGGCTTATAGACTTACTCATATAAAACGAACTTAAAATAAGGCTTTCGGGCCTTTTTTTATTATAAAGAAGGTTCTATTTTGACCCTAACTATTAGAGGTTTTAGCCTATAGATGAAAGATACTATGGAGGAGATACATAATGAAGAGTATAATCAATAGATGGTTAGAAAAATTAAAAGAAGCAAATAAAAAGAGTTTCGGATCTGAGCCGTTAAATTGTTGTACTGTGGGCAGGGATAAGAAAAAGAATAAACCTACTGCAAGAGCACAGCATAATAGAAAATAGCAAAAAACTACAGAGATATAATATGTTTTTATATTTATGCTATTGTTACTAAGGCTAATGAAGAAGTTTGTTTACATTAAGGTCTATCTTTGAAACTCTTATTAGAATATAATTTTTTTAATGGTACAAAGATATTTTGTGAAAGCGGGTAGTAGAATGAATACAAACATTAAAATACGCATGGCAACTAAAGCAGCAAAATATTCTTAATCTGAATGCTTGTATAGCCTATACACCTACCGAGAATGCTTATCTTACCAATGCCAGTATATATTTTCATAAAAGCTTAGAATATAAAAAAGTTGGACATTTTACGAAGTGCGGATATAAGTTTGAAACTTGGTACGATGTGATTTGGATGGAGAAAATTATTGGGGATCATTCTGCAAATCCCAAACCAGTTATTCCAATATCAGAATTGTATGAATTACAGTTATGAGTTAATGTTGATTTTGTGCATAATATTTCTAGACTAGGTCATTACAGTCGATCATTGCGTCGTGCAAACGGGCGACCAAAGGCACGCCCCTACCTATTGGCTCCTAGGTTGTAGGGGAGGTCTTTGACCTCCCGTGACGAACATTATTTAGATATCATGCAACAAGGTTAAAACTGTTCATATAAGGAGATAATGTGATGCCAAAAAAATACTAGATAATAACTACAATTATTATAGCTAATCCAGCTCGTAATTCAGAATAAGCTTTTGGCAATTACGGCAACAATTTGTAATTACGGCACTGCCAGTTAGAAAACCATTTGCGAGGAGAACCTCATCTTCATGGGTAGGTGTAAAAAAGGCTTTGTGTTTTCTTGGCCCCCAAAAAATTTCACTACTGCTCTGAAGAAAACCACTTTCCATTTCTAGATCACAATAAGGACATTTCATATAATTGCCTCCTTCGTTAAAAACGAATACTCTTTAAGTCTATTAGTTTATACAACTCTGTCATCATCATTATACAACAAATTTAATTTGCAAAAAATAAAATGTTAAGAGAATTTACTATTTGGTATTAATATAATAAAAAATAGGAAGTATTAAGCATTTTAATAATTATTTGGCAATCGCTTATTCGAGGGTAAAGTTATAAGATATCATGAATGATCCAGTAGCATTAGCTAAAGCTTACACAAAATTTCCTAATGTAGTTATATGATAAAATGTTATAATAAGGGATACATAAGAAAATTTGGTGGCAATTATTGAAATAAAAGATTTCAAATTTAATTTTTAGCAACAATTAACATACTGATATAAGAGGGGTGTATTATGGAAAGTGATCATTTAAAAAGATTGCATAGAAACATTGAAGTTCTGAAAAGCATATTGACAGATAAAGAAGTAAAAAAGCTCGATTTTGATTTGCTCCAACGAGTAATCATCAGATTAAATTCTTTTGATTGTAATGAGTGCGGGAGATACCTACAAGAAATCGATGAACATACTAAAATGTTGATAGAAAAAGGCAATCCAGTAGATAAATCAGATTTTAAGGAATATCACAAAAAGATGAGTGGTATTATTTCTCATTTAGAAAAAGAACACAAGCTTGTTAGAGAAGGTTATTACATGAGTGTGTACATGTCTATAGGTATGAGTATAGGTTTGGTATTTGGTCTTTCAATATTTGAAAATAATATAGCTTTGGGATTGCCAATAGGAATGAGCATTGGAATTGCCATAGGTAGTGGCTTGGACGCAGATGCAAAGAAAAAGGGAAGAATCATATAAGATGAGGTTGGATTTTCGTGTATAGCCTCTTGTCTAACTATCAATCATTTTTAAGTTATGGGCGTATCAGAGTCCATACCCTAGAGCATTATATATTTTAGAATGTAGGGGCGACCTGTGGTCGCCAGTTTGAAAAAACACCACTATCAGATTGTGGGAAAATTGTTGCTGAAGATTTTACAGGAAAATACCATCCTTGATAGATATAAGTAATAAAGAAGTTATTTTTTGTTTATTGGAGAGTTGATTATGAACTTAGAAGAATTACGATTGAATTGTGCGATTAAACATTTACTGATTGCTATGTGGGTATATCCGACATTACCTGAAAAGATGCTAATGGTAATAGCAATGATTTTTGGAGCACATTTGTTGCCATATGGGTGGTTATATAAATCTAAATCCTACATACTGTTCGCTATTTTAGTACCGATTTTATCGCTTATAATTGGCGTAAGTTTTGAACCCTATAAGCTTGCAATTATGATGATTATAATAGAAATATTGTTTAGTATTTGTTTGATAGTTGAAAACAAAAAGATTTTATCGGAGTTTAAACTTAATCTTTAATATTAACGAATATACAATTTTTAAATATTGCATCGTGCAAACGGGCAACCAAAGGTACGCTCCTACCGATTGGTATCTGGGTCGTAGGGGAGGTCTTTGACCTCCCGTGAACAATTTTATTAGATTGCGCCACACAGTAGGATAATGCGTTTTAATTTACTTATACAGTGAGAGGTATACAAATGTTCATTGATACTAATTTAGATGATTTCAAGTTAAGATTTGCAGAGATAAAAGATGTTCCATTAATTTTAGAATTTATAAAGGAATTGGCTAATTATGAAAAAATGTTAAATGAAGTTGTAGCTACAGAAGAAATTTTAATAGAATCTCTATTTGAAAGAAAAATGGCTGAGGTTATTATCGGTGAATATAAAAATAAACCAGTAGCTTTTGCATTATTCTTTCACAATTTTTCTACTTTTTTAGGGAGACCAGGTATTTACTTGGAAGATCTATATGTTAAACCTAAAATGAGAGGAAAGGGTATAGGGAAAATTATACTTTCTTTTCTTGCTAAATTGTGCGTTGAAAGAAAGTGTGGAAGATTAGAGTGGTGGTGCTTGGATTGGAATCAGTCATCAATTGAATTTTATAAACAAATGGGTGCAGTTCCAATGGATGAATGGACAGTATATAGAGTATATGATGATGCGTTAGATAAGTTAGCTATGAAATTCAGTAAATAAATTTTGTCTAAAGAACCAGCTTTTAAGACATATCTTTCTCATTTGTTGTCGTAGTTGTAGGGAAAGATGAACTAAGACAACTCATTGTTGAGTTCCCTTAAGAAGTGTTGTATTATCAACACTTCTTTAAATTTATCAAGAGTAAATTTAAAGAAACTAAAAAATCTTAATTTTGATATATCATATATGTATAGTATATGATATTAACAAAGTCCAGCAATAACTTTGCTGGACTTTAATTCGCAAAATAACAAGAATATACGACAATGTGAAGTTAATATTATGTTTTATATAGCATAGGCTAATGTTCAAACACATAATAAGGCTTTTGATGAGCCCCATTAATTTGGTTGTACAATCGTTTCTGCACTGAAATCATCAAGTAATTATTTTGTATTATGGATTATACACTTTAGCAGAAGGATAATTTACATTGAAGTACCCTTCTGGCAAATCTCCTTTTACGCTGGTATATAGCTCATCGTTAAAATATATGGCAACCTTATCTACTCCGAGATTATAACCATAAGTAGCTAGTAAAGACGTTAAGAGACCATCTTCGGTATTGGTTCCTAAGTTCATATGGTCTACATAAGAACCAGAGAATACTATTTTAAGAACGCCTGTTGTTTCATCTACCTTTGCAGATTTTACCTTTATTTTATCTGTTAATGACAAAAAATCTTTGTTATAAGAAGTACTTTGTAGCTCTTTTGTTAAAGCAGTAATCAATGCATTATCTTCTACAGGTATTATTTTATCAATATAATAATACTCTAATTCAGTTGCAGCTAAAAAATAAAGCCTACACTTGGTATTTTTGATTGAAGATTTTTCAGTGGTAGGAGATTTCATCTCAGACTGTTTGTTAGCATCTGACATATTCTCACTGGTCGAATCATTATTAAGAATCTCAGACGGTTTGTTCGTATCTGATATATTCTCACTGGTAGAATTATTATTAAGAGTTACCTGTGGTGTGATATCTGAAGTATCAACCTTCTCGTTATTCTTACAACTAGTTAGAAAGAGAATAGATATTACTAGAAGGGATATTACCCAAAATCTAAATTTCATTTTATACCTCCAAAATATAATGCAGTAGTGTCAAGTTTGACAAACAATTGCGACTTAGTTTATAGATTTAATTATACCATAACTTTTATATAACCACAAATGTTTACAAACTAAAGGGGATATATCTCGTGCGCTACGAAGGTGACACTCCAAGTAATAAATATTACTTGAAGATAGCTATGCTATACAAATGATGGTGGAGGGCCCACCGAATTCGCCATACAGGTGATAATTTTAAACTATCTTAAGGTGCTGTAGACAAAAGCTACCTGTTTACTAACTAGACGGTGGGCGGCACATAGGTGGCATGAATCTAGCATAGGCGTTTGTAAAGAGATAAATAAATTATAAGATTCACCCTCCTTATTAATTATTGGATACGAATGTTTGTTTGTATTTTCTCATAAAATATAAAAACCTGTAAGGGGGATTTAGAAAATATTGTAATTTATTAGTTAGAATATGATATTATAGAAATGATGAGAAATTGAGAAGTGCCTCCAAAAATTGTATTCGATTGTAAAAATTAATAAAAAAGGCAGACGATTAAGAATAGGAAATATGTAGAAGCAGGAGGGATGTATGTTGAATACTATTTCGGAATTAAAGAGAATTTGGACAGATTTTGTAGAAGAGGAGCAAATATCACCTGAAATAAGACCTGTGATACTAGAATCCTGGAAAAGATGTAAAAATAATTTAGTTGATTTTTATGGAGGCAAGGGTAAGGTTCTATCTGATGAAGAGATGAAACACCGTTTGGAAAAAAATAAAGAATTAATTGAAATTGCCTCACCCATCATTAAAGACATCTATAATATTGTTAAAGAGACAAATTACAGTGTGGTGTTGACAGATACGGATGGTATTTTAATTGAGACTATTGAAAACGAGAAAATAAGACCCGAACATAGGGATCTCAATTTTATGCAAGGAACCAGCTGGAACGAAAAGGATGTTGGAACCAATGCTATAGGGACATGTTTAGCCATTGGGCAACCTATACAAGTAGTGGGCAGTGAGCATTACTGTAAATATCATCACGTATGGACGTGTTCAGCAGCACCCATTCGCAATAGTGAAGGAAAAATCATCGGCTGTTTAAATTTATCGGGGAGAGTGGAAGATGTACATCCCCATACCTTTGGCATTGTAGTGGCTTCTGTAAAGAATATAGAAAAGCAACTGGCTATTTTGGAATACTACCGTCTCATGGATACGGCATTTGATTCTATACTGGATGGGTTAATTATTATGAATCGACATTTTGAAATTGAACGGATTAATAACAAATTGCCCCATATTTTTAAAATGAGTATAGAAGAAATATACGCCATTGATATGAAAAAAATGCTGGAAGATGTGGAAATAGAAAAGGATATATTCCAGGCAAGAAATAAAATAAAATATACGGATTATACTTTAGATATAGGCAAAAGAAGAATTGACTGCGTATTAAATATTTCTCCTATTGTTTTTAATGATGAAATTATGGGTGTAGTATTAATTATTAAAGAAGCTAAGCAGTTACGTAAAGAAGTAAGTAAGATTGCAGGTTTTCGAGCAAATTATACCTTTGAAAATATAATTACCCAAGATAAAAAAATGAAAGAGCTGATTCAGACAGCCAAAAGAATTGCAAAAAATGATTGTTCTATACTGATTGAAGGAGAAAGTGGA
Organism: Alkalibaculum bacchi; assembly: GCF_003317055.1. Lineage (NCBI taxonomy): Bacteria > Bacillati > Bacillota > Clostridia > Eubacteriales > Eubacteriaceae > Alkalibaculum > Alkalibaculum bacchi. Next base: position 18,516 of record NZ_QNRX01000002.1, on the reverse strand, counting down.
ACAGGAAAAGAATTGCTGGCCCAGTCCATACATAATGCAAGCAATTGCAACAGCGGTCCTTTTATTCCTATTAATTGCGCCGCTTTGCCTAAAGAATTAGTAGAAAGCGAGCTGTTTGGTTACGAAAGGGGAGCTTTTACAGGAGCACTAAAAGAAGGAATGCCCGGAAAATTTGAATTGGCAAACGGAGGAACTATTTTTTTAGATGAAATAGGCGAAATTCCCATAGAAATCCAAGCAAAACTCTTGAGAGTGTTGGATGATCATAAAGTCAGAAGAATCGGAGGGACCTATGAGAGGGATTTAAATATACGCATTATTGCAGCCACCAATCGTAACTTGTATGAAGAGGTAGCAGAAAAAACTTTTAGGCGAGATTTATATTATAGGCTCAATGTAATTAATCTGGAAATATCTCCTTTAAGGGATAGGCCTGAAGACATTCTTACTTTGGCTAAGTTTTTCCTGAAAAGCTTAAATGAAGAAAATCCCCACAACCCTAAAATGTTCAGTGCAGGGTTTAAAAAGGAAATCATTACCTATGAATATAAGGGCAATGTAAGAGAACTAAAAAACACGATTCAAAGAGCTTATTATTTGTGTGAAAAGGAAATTATTGATGAAAATTATTTGCCACAAAAAGAAAAAAATAACTGTACTCCATATGATATGAAGCCGTACACAAAGAGCTTACAGGAAATCGAAAAGCAGAGCATACAAGATGCTTTGATTTTATCTCAAGGAAATGTAGTACAAGCGGCACAGTATCTTAACATTAGCAGAGCCACTATTTATAGAAAAATAAAACAGTATCAAATTTCCACCAAATAAAAATTGTAAAGAAACAGTTCTGAAAATATTTTAATACACTTGTCTCATTTTGAGAAATAGTATTAAAATGAGATAAATAAAATGAGAAAATGATATACACTACGAAAAGGATTACAAAAAAACCGCTATTTTAGCGGTTTTTTTTTTCTTTATATATTGGCATGATATTTGCTAAATAGATAGTGAGAACAATTTGAAAGGAGGATTGTCCATGTCATTAAAAGCTGCATTTATCTTTATTGCACCAAATGCCGATGATGTTCAACATCGGTCTCATATCCATACAGACGAGATTACATTAATTACAGTAGGTGTGGATTCTTATGCATCAGGTATAAAAGCGGCAAAAGAACTTGTGAAGCAAGGAGTTAAGATCATTGAACTATGCGGTGGTTTTGGCCACGAAGGAGTTACAAAGATTTCTGAATCGATTAAAGGAGAGGCGGTGGTAGGAGTTGTAAGGTTTGATAACCATCCAGGATTAGATTTTAAGAGCGGAGATGAATTTTTCAAAGAATAAGTGCTGCTTTTTAGAAAGAAAGGAGAAATTTTATAATGACAAATATTATTATTTCGCCCAGTAAATACATTCAAGGTAAAGATGAAATTCATAATGTATCTAAACATACTTATTTTTTTGGAAACAAATTTTTATTGTTAGCTACTGAAAATGGCATAAAGAGAATGAAGGGCATTATTGAAGAAAGTTTTAAAGGAACAGATGCAAAATTAACATTTGAGACTTTCAATGGTGAATGCTCGAGAAAGGAAATCCAAAGAATAGAAAAAATCGTGGAAGAAAAGGGTTGCGATGCCGTAATAGGCATTGGCGGAGGTAAGACATTGGATACAGCCAAAGCGGTAGCATACTATAGAAAAATCCCTGTAGTAATTATTCCTACCATTGCATCCACAGATGCCCCATGTAGTGCCTTATCCGTTATTTATACTGAAAAAGGAGAATTCAGCGAATATTTAATACTTCCTAAAAATCCAGATATTGTACTCGTGGATACAGCTATTATTATGAAATCCCCGGCCAGATTTTTGATAGCAGGTATGGGGGACGCTTTGGCCACGTATTTTGAGGCAAGAGCTAGTGTGAGATCAAATTCTGATGTCATGGCGGGAGGAAAAGCAACAAAGACAGCATTTGCAATTGCAAAATTATGTTATGAGATCTTATTGAGTAATGGTTATAAAGCTAGAATTGCAGCAGAGAAAAACGTTGTTACCCAAGCAGCGCAAGCAGTTATTGAAGCGAATACATATTTAAGTGGTGTAGGGTTTGAAAGCTGTGGTATTGCAGGAGCACACTCTATTCATAATGGTTTTACAATACTTCATGAGTGCCATCATCTTCTCCACGGTGAAAAAGTAGCCTTTGGGACCATTGCACAGCTGGTGCTTGAAAATAGTCCTATAGAAGAAATTGAAGAAGTCATCCATTTTTGTACTCAAGTTGGTTTGCCTACTACACTAGAAAAAATGGGGATTTCAGATGTAAAAGAGGAAGAACTTATGAAAGTAGCAGAGTTAGCTTGCGGTGAAGGAGAAACGATTCATAATATGCCTTTTAAAGTAGAGCCTCAGGATGTTTATGCAGCTATTCTTATTGCAGATGAACTAGGGAGACAGTATATAAAATAATTATGAAAAAATGATTGAGCTGATAAGAGCTATATAAGAATCTGCAATTTTTATACTGAGGGGGATAAACAGTGAAGGATTTTATTATTTAGGTAGGAATATGGGGACATTGATAACACTATTGAAATTTCTGTTGCTTGTGTGAAAGTAAAAATTTAAATAAAGAATAGGAGGGTATATTTTGAAAATACCAAACAAAGATATTATTGAGATGTACAAAAAAATGTTGAAGATTAGGCAGTTTGAAACAAAAGGAATGAATCTATTTGCAGAAGGAAAAATTCCTGGATTTGTTCACTTATACATAGGAGAAGAAGCTGTCGCTACAGGTGCTTGTGCCAACTTAAACGATGATGATTTTATTACCAGTACTCATAGAGGTCATGGTCATATTATTGCCAAAGGCGGAGATTTGAATTACATGATGGCAGAGCTTTTCGGTAAAGAAACGGGATATTGCAAGGGAAAAGGTGGTTCCATGCATATTGCTGATGCCACTAAAGGGATTTTAGGTGCAAATGGTATCGTAGGTGCAGGACATAATATTGCTGTAGGTGCAGCATTAAGCGCACAGTATAAAGATACCCAACAGGTTTGTATATGTTTCTTTGGTGATGCGTCTACTAACCAAAGTACTTTTCACGAAGCCATGAATTTAGCAAGTGTATGGAAACTGCCAGTAATATTCCTTTGTGAAAACAATGGTTATGGGATTTCCGTAAGTCAAGAAAGGCACCAGGCCATTACCGATATATCCGTTCGTGCTGTTGCTTATGATATGCCTGGAATCACTGTGGATGGAAACGATGTTTTTGCTGTATATGAAGCTGTAAGAGAAGCTGTTTCTAGAGCTCGAGAAAAACAAGGACCTACATTGATAGAAGCAAAAACCTATCGTCAACGTGGTCATTTTGAAGGAGATCCCACTTCATATAGAAGTGATGAAGAATTGCAAAAATGGAAAAAGAAAGATCCTATTCCAAGATTAGAAAAATATATGCTTGAAAACAATGTAGTTTCTGAGGAAGAATTGAAAAAACTTCAAGATGAAGTGGAGCAGGCCATAGAAGAAGCCATTGATTTCGCATTAAATAGTAAAGATCCTGATTTAGATACGGCAGTAGAAGATGTTTATACAGATTTAAAAGTTGAGGAGGTTCGTGTAAGATGAAAAAAATGACCTATGGCCAAGGAATTAAAGAAGGAATGAGAATTAAAATGCTAGAAGATCCAGATGTATTTATTTTTGGAGAAGATGTGGGAGCCTTTGGAGGCTGTTTTGGTGTTACTTCTGGTATGTTTGACGAATTTGGAGATAGAAGGGTTCGAGATACACCTATTTCAGAAGGTGCAATTATCGGGGCAGCTGTTGGTTCAGCAGCAGCAGGGTTAAAACCCATTGCAGAGTTAATGTTTGTAGATTTTTTGACCGTTGGGATGGATCAATTGGTAAATCAAGCGGCAAAAATGCGTTATATGTTCGGTGGAAAAATTAAACTACCTATGGTAGTACGTTTACCTAGTGGCGGTGGTGTAAGCGCTGCTGCTCAGCATTCGCAGTCTTTAGAATCTTGGCTGACTCATGTACCTGGATTAAAAGTAATTTATCCCTCTAATCCTCAAGATGCCATTGGAATGATGATTTCAGCAATAGAAGATGAAAACCCTGTAATGTATCTGGAGCATAAGGCTCTCTACGCTATGACTGGAGAAGTAGAAGATAAAGTAGATGCTATTCCTTTAGGAAAAGCGAGCATTAAAAAAGAAGGCAGCGATGTGACAATTATTACATATGGAAAACAGGTTTACGATTCTTTAAAAGCAGCAGAAATATTAGAAAAAGAAGGTATGGATGTAGAAGTAATTGATTTGCGTTCATTATTTCCTCTGGATAAAGAGGCCATTAAAACATCTATTGAGAAAACTGGAAAAGTAGTTATCGTTACAGAAGAAAACAAACGAGGTGGATTCGGGGGAGAGATAGCTGCAATTATTGCCGAAGAATATTTTTTCAATTTAGATGCTCCTGTAGCCAGAGTAGGTGCATTGAATTGTCCTATACCCTTTAATCCCGGTTTGGAAGATTATGTATTGCCAAACGAAAAAGATATTGTTCAGGCAGTTAAGGGATTATTAGGTAATGCATATTATTAAGAGGCTTTAAAGCCTCTTACATCTCTAATTTTAATAAAGGGGGTAAACAGATGCCACCTATAGGGATTATTGCTAATCCTGCATCGGGAAAAGATATCCGCAGATTGCTTTCCTATGCAACCGTTATAGACAACAACGAAAAGGTCAATATATGTTTTTTCAATTTGATGAGCCAAAAAATAGAATAGGAGGTCTAATTATTATGGCAGAGTTTATTGTTATGCCTAAATTGGGTTTAACCATGACAGAAGGTACAGTGAGTAATTGGAGAAAGAAGGAAGGCGATAACGTAAAATCAGGAGAGGTATTGTTTGATGTTGAAACAGATAAAATATCAAATGAAGTTGAAGCTACATCTGATGGTGTTATCAGAAAAATATTTATTGAAGAAGGTACAGTTGAGGTATTGAAACCTGTAGCTATTGTAGCATCTGCAGATGAAGATATTTCTTCATTATTGACAGAAATTGGAGGAGGAGAAAAAGAAGAGATAGACGAGACCATAGAAAAGAAAGAAATAAAAGAAGAGGCATCAACTGCCACTACAGCGAAAAAGGTGAAAGCATCTCCTAAAGCAAAAAAACTTGCTGCAGAACTGAATGTAGATATTAGCCGAATAGAGGGAACAGGGACACAATCCTCTGTAACAGAAGAGGATGTACGTAAGTTTGTAAAAGAAAGTAAGAAGGCAGAAAAGAAAACATCTCCCACGGCAGCAGTGGTGGCTGAACAATTAGGTGTAGATATAAATCAAATCTGCAAAGATAGCCGGATTATGAAAGATGATGTCATCGCTTATAAAGAGAGAGAAGATTTTGTGGCCATGGTAAATCCTCAGGAAATAAGAAAGTCCATGAGCACGATGCGTAAAGTTATTGCAAAAAGGATGTTAGAAAGTCAACAAGTATCTCCTACGGTAAATTATAACCTAAGAGTAGATACTACGAATCTTTCAATATTTAGAAATCAAATTAAAGATACTGTCAAAGTAACCTATACAGACCTGTTGGTAAAAATCCTTTCCAAGGCATTATTGGAGTTTCCATTGCTTAATTCCTCTATAGAGGGTAATGAAATTATTTTTAGGAATTACGTCAGTATTGGCGTTGCGGTAGGATTAGAGGATGGACTCCTTGTTCCGGTAGTAGAATATGCAAATAGCAAAGGATTAAAAGAAATATCAAAAGAAATTAAAGAATTAGCTACTAAGGCAAAAAATAATGAACTGCAACCTCAGAATTTAACGGGAGGCACATTTACAATTACCAATATTGGCATGTTTGGTATAGAGTCTTTCACACCTATTATTAATCAACCTGAAGTAGCAATTTTAGGGGTTAATGCAATTGTACAAACACCTGTAGCGGTAGAGGGACAAGTAACAATAAAGCCTTTGATGAATTTAAGTTTAACAGCCGATCATCGTGTGGTAGATGGTTCTGTAGCTGCACAATTTATGGCAAGAGTAAAAGAATATATAGAGAAACCGGCTTTATTGCTGCTATAAGGAGGAATTTACATGAAAATTGCAATTATTGGAGGAGGACCTGGCGGATACATAGCGGCAATACGTGCAGCACAATTAGGGGCTGAGGTATCCATTATCGAAAAAGAGCATTTAGGAGGAACTTGCTTAAATGTAGGCTGTATACCTACAAAAGTATTGCTTCATACAGCTAATTTAGTAGATACCCTAAAAAAAGAGGCCAAAGAGTTAGCCATTGAAGTTACAGGTATAGAAGCAGATTGGAGTAAATTACAGAAAAGGAAAAATAAAATTACGAAGAAGTTAATTGGTGGAATAGAAGGGATTTTGAAAAGTCATCAAATTATTAAATATATTGGGCAAGCCACATTTAGTGATAAAAATGAAGTAACTGTTAAATGTAGTAATGGGAAAATAGAAAAGGTAGCCTTTGATTATGCTATTATTGCTACAGGTTCTGAACCGAATGTGATTCCCATTCCAGGGATAGAATTGCAAGGAGTCATTACCAGTAATGAAGCGCTATCTTTGGAAGAGGTTCCTGAAAGCTTATTAATTATCGGCGGAGGGGTTATTGGATGTGAATTTGCCAGTATTTATAATTCATTTGAATGTAAAGTAAGAGTTATAGAAACATTACCGAGAATTGTAGCAAATATGGATGCAGAGATTACCAATGTTTTGCAAAATAAATTAGTAAAAGATGGAATCGAAATTCATACAAATACAAAGGTGAAAAAGATTGAAAAAACAGCAGATGGTTTAGAAATTCACACTCTAAAAGGAGAAAAATCGGAAGTTTTTAAGGCGGAAAAGGTGCTTTTATCCATTGGAAGAAAACCTGTAACTGAAGGATTGGGTTTAGATAAAATAGGAGTAAAGACAAAAGGTAGCGCTGTTGCAGTGAATGATAAATTTCAAACTAATGTGAGAAATATTTATGCTATCGGAGATTGTAATGGGGGTGTTATGCTAGCTCATGTTGCATCCGCACAAGGTATTTCTGCGGTAGAAAGAATTATGAAGAAAAAAACGAGCATAGATTTTAAAACAACACCATATTGCGTTTATACAAGACCTGAGCTGGCTTCTGCCGGTTTAACGGAAGAACAAGCAATTGAACAAGGGTATCATATAGAAAAAGGAGTTTTTCCACTGTTTGCAAATGGAAAATCCATGATTACATGTGAAACAGAAGGAATTGTAAAATATATTTCAGATAAAGCTACTGGAGAAATATTGGGGTTGCATATAGCAGGACCTAGAGCAACAGATTTAATCGTAGAAGGAGCTTTAGCCATTCGCCTGGAAGCAACTGTGGAAGAAATTATTACGACCATTCATGCCCATCCAACAGTTGGGGAGTGTCTTCACGAAGCTGCCCACGGCGTACATAATAATGCATTGCATCTACCTAAGATAAAATAAGTTATATCAGCTTATATAGTATTCAATCCTTAAATTTAACAAAGATATTTCAATTTTTGTGAGAGATATTTATAAAAAAGGGAATGAAAAGATGGACGGCTATCTTTGAAGGTGTAGGGTGAAATTTGTACTTGGTTGATGTGTACTAGAGTTGACTTTTTATACATGAAATATCTGCAACTATATAAGAGTAGTTGCAGATATAAGGACCTACCTATTTAATTGATTATTATTCCGCTGCTTTTTCATCTATCATATAAAAATCCATTAATGATTATGCGTAAATCGTGACACCGAATAATAATTCTGTCACTATTTATATTTCTATCAGGATATATCCACTATTTTCCTAATAAATAGATTTACCTACATTCATTCTAAATACTATCTTAATATGCCTGCAAGGTGTTTTTTCATTTTAAATCTCTTTTCCTAATATTTTGCTACAAAAATTTAACTTCTACGTACCACCCGAATTCGTTTAAAAAGATCCTCTCATTTACACACAATCATGCGCACACCTCTAATAATGTTCTGTTAACGCATACTTTATAATTTCATCCTATTAACTGTTTGTGTATTTTAATTAGCTTGTACTATAAAGATATCAGCATTTTTTCGAAAAATAGGTTATTAAATCAGGCTATATGGAAATAGTAAGGTCATAAAAAGTTAATTAGGCAGGTGAGTAGTAATGACAAGTACACGAGAAATAAGTGCAATAAAAAGTGATCATGATTTACCTGAAGAAAGTTTTAAAGAGTTGGAAAAATATATTGACAGCATTAAAACCACAAAGGGTGCATTAATTGAAATCTTGCATAAGGCACAAGAGATTTTTGGATATCTACCTCGGGATGTGCAACTATTTGTAGCTAGAAAATTAGGAATTCCTGGAGCAGAAGTTTTTGGTGTAGTTAGTTTTTATTCATATTTTACAATGAAACCTATGGGGAAACACACCATTAGCGTATGTATGGGTACTGCGTGCTTTGTTAGAGGCTCGGACAGAATCATAAAAAAGATGAAAGATACCCTTGGAATTGAATCAAATGAAATAACAGAAGATGGATTGTTTTCCCTAAAGGATGTACGCTGTGTTGGTGCCTGTGGTTTAGCACCGGTAATTTTAGTAGATGATAAGGTTTATGGTAGAGTAAAAGAAGAAGATATTGAAGAAATAATTAATAACTATCGAGAAAAGTAGGAGGTGGGCATATTGAGAATAGATTCTCTGGAAAAGTTAGAGAGAATAAAAGAAACGCATAAAGTGGAAGACTTTAATGATCCAACTGTAAAGAAAATATTAGTATGTGGCGGTACGGGTTGTTTAGCCAATGATAGTGAAAAGCTTATTGAGTTCTTAAATCATGTAATAAAAGCTAGAAAATGTAGTGAAAAAGTTAAAGTAGTGAAAACAGGATGTTTTGGTTTTTGTGAGCAAGGTCCAATAGTAAAAATAGAGCCTGATCATGTTTTTTATGTCAAAGTTGTACCTAAAGATGCAAGAACTATTATTGATGAACATATTCTACAAGGAAACATAGTTCAACGGCTATTATATAAAGAACCTATCAATAATAGAAAAATAGAAAAGCAGGAAGATATGCCGTTTTATAAAAAACAAATGAGATTAGCACTTCGTAATTGCGGTCTCATAAACCCTGAGGAAATCTATGAATACATTAAAAATGATGGTTATAGCGCATTAGGTAAAGTGATTACTCAAATGTCACAAGATACAATAATAGATATAATAACAAAATCAGGATTAAGAGGAAGAGGTGGCGGTGGCTTTCCCACAGGCCGAAAATGGGAGATAACGAAAAAGCAACCTGGAAAAACTAAGTTTATCATCTGTAATGCAGATGAAGGTGACCCTGGTGCTTTTATGGATCGCAGTATTTTAGAGGGAGATCCACACAGTGTTATTGAAGCTATGGCTATTGGCGGTTATACCATTGGTGCAAATAAGGGAATTGTATATATAAGGGCAGAATACCCTATGGCGATATCCAGATTAAATACAGCCCTTTTTCAGGCAAGAGAGTTAGGTTTATTAGGACAGAATATCCTTGGTACAACATTTAACTTTGACATAGAATTGAAACTTGGCGCAGGTGCGTTTGTTTGCGGAGAGGAAACTGCGCTAATCAATTCATGTGAGGGGAAAAGAGGAGAACCTAATTATAAACCTCCCTATCCTGCTGAGGAAGGGTATTGGGCTTATCCAACTTGTGTAAACAATGTGGAAACTCTTGCAAATATTCCTTTAATTATTTTAAAAGGGTCTAGCTGGTTTTCTTCTATTGGAACCGAGAAGAGCAAGGGGACAAAGGTATTTGCTCTTGCCGGAAAGATAAATAATGTGGGTCTCGTGGAAGTACCTATGGGAACGACTCTGCGAGAAATCATATGTGACATTGGCGGAGGAATACAGGATGGGCATCTATTTAAAGCAGTTCAAACTGGCGGTCCTTCTGGTGGCGTCATTACTGAGAAAGATCTAGATACGCCGATTGACTATGACAATCTCCTGGGAGTTGGTTCTATGATGGGTTCTGGAGGAATGATTGTATTAGATGATCGAGACAACATGGTTAATGTGGCAAAGTTTTACTTGGAATTTACTATGGATGAGTCTTGTGGGAGATGTACCCCTTGTAGGATAGGTACAAAAAGAATGTATGAATTACTTGTCAAAATCACGAAGCGAAAGGCTTCCATGGCCGATATGGACGCTCTCAAGCAATTAGCTTATATGGTTAAAAATTCTTCATTGTGTGGTTTGGGTCAGACGGCCCCTAATCCTGTACTCAGTACTATGAAATATTTTTGGAATGAATATATGGAATTGATAAAGGATGTGGACCACCCCCAAGGAGAAGGAAAGTATAAAGCAAAAAATAGGGAAAGAATAGAGGTTTAAGGGAGTGGAAAAATGGAAGAAGCAAAAAAAATATCAATAAGAATGAATGGTCTAGATTACGAGGTACCTCTTGGCATAACAATCCTGGAAGCAGCGCAAGAAGCTGGGATCAGAATACCTACATTATGTCATCTAGATCTTCATGATCTAAAGATGGTGAACCAAACAGCATCGTGTAGAGTCTGTATGGTGGAATCACCCGGGAGAGATACTTTAGTTCCAGCATGCGTTACCAAAGTACATGAAGGAATGGAAATTAGGACGGACTCTCTAAAGGCGATTACGGCTAGAAGGATGGCAGTTGAATTGTTGCTCTCAAATCATCCAAATGAATGTTTTACCTGTCCTAAAAATCTTCAATGCGAACTTCAAGCTCTGGCAGCAGAGCTTGGCGTAAGAGAAATCCGTTGGGAAGGTGAACGGATGGATTATCCAAAAGATATTTCCAGTGATGCTATTGTAAAGGATTCAAATAAATGCATTTATTGTAGACGATGTGAAACCATGTGCAATGAAGTACAAACTTGTGGAATATTATCTGGTATTAGCAGAGGATTTAATGCTTTTGTTGGTCCTGCCTTTAACATTCCTATGGTAGAATCCTCATGTACCTACTGCGGACAGTGCGTAGCTGTATGCCCAACGGCTGCCCTAACTGAAATCAATCATAGCGATAAGGTATGGGAAGCATTAAATGATCCAGATAAACATGTTGTCGTACAGACGGCACCCGCCATACGCGTTGCTATTGGGGAACTGTTTGGTATGGAGCCAGGAACTATCGTTACAGGAAAACTAGTCTCAGCCTTAAAACGAATGGGTTTTGACGAGGTGTTCGATACGGATTTTGGAGCAGATCTTACGATAATGGAAGAAGCTTCTGAACTCATTCATAGGATAGAAAGTAATAAAACATTGCCCATCTTGACCAGCTGTTGCCCTGCGTGGGTAAAATTTATCGAACAACAATTTCCTGAATTGCTGGAAATCCCCTCTACCTGTAAATCACCCCATATCATGTTTGGTACTATTGTAAAGACTTATTACGCACAAAAGAATAATATCGACCCGGATAATATTGTAGTAGTATCAATCATGCCTTGCATTGCTAAAAAGGCTGAGGCAAAAAGACCAGAACTAACAAAAGATGAACACAATAATGTGGATATTGTTGTGACGACTAGGGAATTAGGTGCGATGATTAAGGAAGCAGGAATAGATTTTAATAGTCTACCTGATGAAGAATACGATAAGCCACTAGGGGAAACTACAGGCGCTTCGGTAATATTTGGTACTACTGGAGGGGTAATTGAAGCGGCTGTTCGGACTGCTTATGAATGGATAACCGGAGAACAACTAGGTAACGTTGAATTTGAACAGTTAAGAGGGTCGGATGGGTTGAGAAAAGCAAGTGTCAATATAGCAGGAAAAGAGATAAAAATCGGTATAGCTAGTGGCTTGGGAAATGCTAGAGAACTATTAGAGGAAATACGTGACGGAAAAAATGAGTATCATGCTATAGAAATCATGGCATGCCCAGGAGGATGTATAGGAGGAGGAGGTCAACCCTACCATCATGGAAATTATGAAATTGTAAAAAAACGCCAACAAGCTCTCTATCAAGAAGATCGCAATAAGAAAATTAGAAAGTCTCACGAAAATTCAGAGATTCTAAAATTGTATAAGGAATTTTTAGGAAAACCATATGGGGAGATGGCTCATGAATTGTTGCACACCCACTTTGAAGAAAGAGAAAGAATATAGTAATCATTATCGACTATATTCCCATATGAAAAAGAAATAAAAAAGACATGGAAAAGATCCCACGTATATAATGAACAATTATTTAGTGGCGTGAATGATGTAGGTGCACCATGCAGTTAGCCATTCTGATTTCTTTAAGAAGGTTTATATTTGGATTTCTTGCTTAGTAACTTAAATCCATTATTAGAGAGGCTGGCGGTTCTCTAAAAAGATGACGCCATACCTTTTTATTTAACCTTAGATCTCTTCCATTGTTTTAATTTTGAATTTATATCATTAGGTAAAAGACCCACGATAATAAAACATATAGCTAACCCCTGTAAAAATCCCAAAAATAAATCAGGTACATTAAAAAATCGATTTAGAATAATGTAAACTGTTTGTGCAAAAATTCCTATGAAGAGTTCTTTTCTCATATAAATTCCTCCTAAAGATCTAGTAAACTTTATTTCATATAATGCTGATATAAAAATTGTAAAGGATACTCTATTATATTAGCTTCTTAATAATGTCTGTGCATAATTGTAATCCTTTTTATGTACATAGATATAATACATTTTTGTATAATCTGTATTTACGCCAAAGATGCCAGTTCTTGCACGATTAGATGCACCAAAAAAATTAGGGCTAGTGCTATCCACTATTTTATAATCATATTTAATTCCATTTGAAGAAAGTATATGACCAATCTCATTAAATTTTTGTAGGGAGTTTCCAACAAAAACTTCTATTCTATTCCAAATCATTATCATAAATTTCAAATCCTTATAGAAAGTTAATTGAAAAACATTTATCATTATTATATAACAGATTCTGTTAATTAAAAATGAAAGATTAATAAATTTATCGAATTTTTCATCTTTAATATTGATATAATGATTCATATATAAGAGAGCTTATCAATCAGTAGCTGAGGAAATAAAAAGCGCTTTATCACCTACCGGCTTAATACCTGGTTTAGTGGGTATCTTATAAGAAATTTGAAACTACCATTTGATCATTTTGTCTAGAAGCAAAGAGAGAATACTATTCGTAATCTAAGTACTGCGGTAGTTATATTGTAATAATAAAAAATAGGAGGATTCGGATGTACAGTAAAATAAATCAGCAAATACAGTCTGCATTTCAATGTATGAAGCAATTGGAAAAGATAGATAAAATGTTATATAAGCTCCAAGATGAACAGGAAGAACTAGAAAATAAGGTATCTAAACTAAAGACCACAGTAGAAAAAGAAGATAAAGATGTAGAAAATCTAGAAAACAAAAGCATCGCTAAAATATTTTATTCTTTCCTGGGAAATCTCGATGATCGAGTAGAAATGGAGAGAAAAGAAGCCCTATCTGCCAGATTAAAATATAATCAAAGCATTCGAGATTTATCTAGTATTACCCGTAAAATCAGTGAATTAAATTTAGAGCGTACTAAGTATATAAATTGTAAGGCCCAATACCATAAATTGTTTAAAGAAAAGAAAGAATTACTCATAGCGTCCAATCCTGAAGTAGCGCAAAAGATTATGGCCATAACGGAGCAACTAAGCGAATCAAAAAATAATGTGAAAGAGATAGATGAAGCTATTGAAGCTGGCGAAAATGTTATTTATAGTATAAATAGAGCTTTAAGTAGCCTTGATAGCGCAGAGGGGTGGGGTGTTTGGGATATGTTAGGTGGGGGACTCATGACAGATCTTATTAAACATTCTCATATAGATGATGCAAATTCCGATGTTCAACAGATTCAATATCTACTGCGTAGTTTTAAGAGTGAGTTAACAGACATAAAGATAAGCTCTGATATATCCGTACAAACGGGCGGATTCACTAAATTTGCAGATTTCTTTTTTGATGGATTGATTTCCGATTGGTTTATGCAGTCTAAAATTCAAAATTCTAAAGAAAACATATCTCAAGTGAGAAGACAAGTGCAAAATGTAATAAATGAACTTATAACTATGAAAGATAAAGAAAGCATGACGCTCGAAAAGCTAGAAGCTGAGATGAAAGATATGATCAATCAGGCGTAAATAAAGGATAAAATCTATTCATTTATATGAGAAAACTATAAGGCATGTAAGGACGGTGACTTTTATCTCCTGAAATTTGGAGTAACAAGTTATCGTCCCCATATGCCTATGCCTCAAATTGATATATTGCGTAATAATAGAACATTGCGTTGTGCAAACGGGTGAGCAAAGGTGCGCCCCTACCCATTGGCATGCGGGTTGTAGGGGAGGTCTTTAACCTCCCATGATGAACAATATCTATATATTTTGTATCAATAATTTATTGTGCAATTAAATCTAATTTAACTAAAAGGAGTTAATTATGTGGGAATACACAACAGTAACTTTTAATAGCCTTTTTGATACTGAGAAAAGCTTAAAGAAAAAAAGTAATAGAGTGCTTGAACAGCATGGAAAAGATGGTTGGGAGCTTGTCAATTTCCAGTGTGTGGGTGCATTTGGTTCTATGATGGTATTTATATTTAAAAAAGAAAAAAGTAAGAGTACGTTATAAACATCATACAAGATTGAGTTGATTCGTTTTTTTAGATGGAGGAATTTATATGGAAAAAAATATTGCTCGCAAACTTTGGTTCTTTGGGGCTATTTGTTTTATAATAGCAGGAATAGTGGGTGAAAAAACAGAATTTATAGTATTAGGATGTGCATATATTTGTATTGGGTCTTCTATAAAAAAGAAAACTATAGATAAAGATGAAGCACAGAGGTAATGTTTAAAGTAGATTTGTATGTGAACAATTTTCAATATTGATATTATGACTAATATACGAGATAATTTACTTATTAATAGTAGAAAAAATGGCGAAAAAAGTTAATTAGGAATTGAGGCACAAATATGAATATAAAAATAAGAGCATACGATAAAAATGACATTTTAGAGTCAATCGCTATCTGGAATGAGATTGTTCAAGATGGTATTGCCTTTCCCCAAATGGATTCTTTAACAGAGAGTAGCGGTGATGAATTCTTTTCGCAACAATCCTTTACTGGCATAGCTTATGATGGGGACAGTAGAGAAATTATTGGTCTGTATATACTCCACCCCAATAATGTTGGGCGATGCGGACATATTTGTAATGCAAGTTATGCTGTAAAAAAGAGCGTGCGAGGTCATAGCATTGGCGAAAAACTTGTTATCCATTGTATGAATCAAGCAAAAGAATTAGGTTTCAAGATTTTGCAGTTTAACGCAGTAGTTAAGACAAATGAAAGCGCCCTTCGCCTGTATGAAAAACTTAAGTTTGTTCAATTAGGAATCATTCCTCAGGGATTTTTGATGAAAGATGGCACATATGAGGACATTATTCCTCATTACAGGGTGTTATAGTTTGTAAATACGGATTAGAGGAGAATAAAACACCAATTTCAGTACATAAGATGGAGGAAGAACAATGTCATATAAAAATGTAAAGAAATACTTTGAAGATGCTGGATTATGTGAGCGTGTGAAAGTATTAGAACAATCCAGTGCTACTGTTGAAATGGCAGCAGAAGCAGTTGGATGTGAAATAAAGCAGATTGCAAAAACCCTGTCTTTTATGGTAGGCGATGCACCTATACTGGTTGTTGCAGCAGGTAATGTTAAGATAGATAATAAAAAATACAAAACTACATTTCACCAAAAATCAAAAATGGTTCCAAGTGAATTGGTAGAGGAATATATAGGACACGACATAGGCGGTGTTTGCCCATTTGCAGTGAATCCTAATGTTTCAATTTATTTGGATATTTCTCTTAAGGAAAATGATATAATATATCCTGGTGCAGGTAATGAAAACAGTGTTGTAGAATTATCAATAGAAGAATTAGAAACTCATTCAAGTTATAAGGGCTGGGTGGATGTCTGTAAAGAAGTATCATAAATTTTCTGAAGAAAACCACTTTCCATTTCAACATTACAATAAGGATATTTCAATAATTGTCCCTTCGTTTCTTAAAAGGTGTTCATATTAATCCAGATAAAGCTTTTGAAAAATATAAGAAGTAAATATGGTTAGGATTATCACTGCTATAACATTGGGCAATAAGAAATTGCCGCCAAAGTGAATATTAAGTAGAAATTTCTTAAGGAGGCAAATACATGAGATACGTAGGTAAAAATATCGTTTTGAAGGATGGAACAAAATGCTTGCTTCGAAGTCCAGATGAACAAGATGCTGCTACTATGCTAGAGTATATGAAAATGACCTCGACAGAAACACACTATATGGTTAGATACCCTGAGGAAATAGAGCTAACAGACGCTAAAGAAGCGGAGTTTTTAAAGAACTATATAGAGAGTAAACAGGACATAATGATTGCTGCGTTTGTAGAGGATGATTTGGCTGGTGACGCTAGTTTAAATTGCGCAAACAACTATATTAAACTAAGACATAGAGCGGTTTTTGGTATCTCTATAAAAGAAAAATATTGGAACAAAGGGATAGGAAGTATATTAATACAAGAAGCCATAAAGATGGCAGAAGTAATGGGGTACGAACAAATTGAGCTAGGTGTGTTTGATGACAATATTAAAGCTAAAAAGCTTTATCGTAAATTTGGCTTTCATGAATGGGGAAGAGTGAAAAGTGCTTTTAAACTGAAGGATGGTACATATTGTGATGAGATTGTGATGGGTAAAATATTGAAGTAACTAAATTACAATTATATTATTTTATGACTTAAATACTTTAACGAGTATAAGGTATTACAATCGTGATGGTTGTACCCATCCCTAGCTTACTGTCTGCAAAAATATTTCCTTTGTATTTTTTCAGAATATCTTTTGCGATAGAAAGGCCAAGACCTGTCCCACCTTTTTCTCTGCTACGAGCCTTATCTACTCGATAAAAGCGATCAAAAATAAAGGGTAAATCTTGTCGGCTAATACCATATCCATTGTCTTGAATTTCTATTTTATATTTATTCTCATGATGACTGGATGTTATAGCGATTTTTTTCCGATCTCCACTGTACTTTATTGCATTATCGAATACGATGATTAGTACTTGTTTCAACTGTTCTTGTGGAATTGCAAGTAACGATTCCGTTTTCATTATATCCCCTTTTAATATCTCTAATTGCTCGTATATGAGTTCGTAGTCGTGAATCACCTCATTTAGGACTTCTGTAGCATCACAAGGGATGATACTTTCATGTTCTTCTTGTTTGTCTATACGAGTGAGCGTTAATAATCGATTTGTTAATGTAATCAATCGATTGGTTTCTTTGATGCTTGTTTGCAGAGAATTTTCTAATATCTTTTCATCATGTTTACCCCATCTTTCCAATAAAGAAAGGTGCCCATGAATAACAGCAAGTGGTGTCCTAAGTTCATGGGAAGCATCTTCCACAAATCGTTTCTGTTGTTCCATTGAAGCCTCAATTCGATCCATCATTGAATTAAAGATAGAACTTAGTTGGGAGAATTCATCATTGGTTTCCATAACAGGGATTCGTTCTTGAAAATGCTGGTCTTCAATTTTTCTCATCGTATGGGTTATGACAGCAAGAGGCGCTAGTAGCTTTCTCGCCAAAAGCTGTCCACCCATAATACTTAATATTAATGACAGAATAGTCCCTGCTAACAAGACCCAAAAAACTCGTTCTAAAAATTCTTCAAAGGTTTCAACACTCTGACCAATCTCAAGTATACCCTTAAAGGTCCCTACTATTAACGTTTCTTTTAATATAACAAATCTTTCATTATCTTCGTTTATTCGGTGAAAGCCATATTCCAATTGGTTACTTTGAGGATTAGGAAAGTCTTCAGAAATATTAAAGAGTTCTCGCCCTTGTTGATTCAAAATACGTATCATCTCGTCTTGCCCTATAATATTTTCAAAGAAATCTGCTGATAAGGCAGTTTTTATGCCGCCGAATTTAGATTTCTCCTCGATTAACGTACTAATCTCGTTCCAACGTTTATTTAATTGATCTTCTTCTTGCTTAGAGGTAAAAGTATGGATGAGAATAAGCTGCATGATGTTACACAACATAAAAATTATAAAAATGGAAATGGTTGAATAAATCGTCAATCTCCATTTAATTGAGATGCTCTTCATTCTTTTATTCATTCGTTTTACCCCCCTAATCTCTTATGACATATCCCGTACCCCTAACCGTTTGAATATAGGAGTCTTCTTCTCGATCTATTTTCGCCCTTAGATAACTAACTCAAACTTCGCACATCATAAATGGCATAAATCCATTGCAACATAATACTTTCACCTAAAAATAAAGTGTTATGCACAGCATTTTAGGTTGTTT